>JBCDLV010000069.1:0-13285 GCA_038744895.1 Bacteroidota bacterium
GGAGGACCGTCAGGGTACCCGCCCCGGCCGTCTCGGCCTGCGCCAGCAGGTTCTGGGCAACGGCCAGCGACAGATCCTCGGCGTTCTGGAGGATGTAGAGCTCGTTCGAGATCTCCTGGCTCTGGCCGAACGCCTGCTGGCCGCCAGCGGTAGGCAGCACGCCGTCGAGGGGCCCGCCATCGTCGGTCTCGACGTACAGCTTGGCCGATGCTTGGTACACGTTCGGAGCCAGGAACGTGTAGATGGCCACCGGGATGGCGACTGCAGCGAGCGCTCCCAGAATGAGCCACTTGCCCCGGATGAGGATGTCGACCCACTCGCGGAGCTGCGTCGCAAAGTCCGACGGCGGTCGGCGTGGGGGGCCGTAGTGATAGGCCGCGCGGTCGTAGTCCAGTGCGCCGTCGCCAGCCTGGAAAATCTCCGGAGGGAAGGGAGGAGGGGGCATGCTGACGTCGGTCGCAACCCGACGGGTGGGAGGTGGAAAGTATAGGGAGAGAATGGGCTGCACAGACCGCAAACTCTCCGTCGAGACGGATCCGAATCCGTGCAACGCGTTACACATCCGTTCTCTCCAGCTGGCGCGTGCAGGTCGCCTGGCCTCCAGCGCACTGACCCTCCGCATGTCTGCCCGTGCTCGCAGCCGTCTTCTCCGACATCCATGCCAACCTGGAGGCCTTCACGGCCGTCTTCGACGCCGCGCTCTCCAGAGGGGCCGATCGGTTCTGGTGCCTCGGTGACGTTGTCGGATACGGAGGCGACCCAAACGCATGTGTCGACCTCGCCCGGCGGTGGTGCCCGGTGACTGTATTGGGCAACCACGACGCTGCCGTACTCGACGATGCCGAGATTGACCTTCTTCCCACGTCGGGCCAGGACGCCATCGCCGATCATCGCCAGCGGCTGGGGACTGCGCAGGTCGCGTGGCTGTCTGGCCTTCCCGTCAAGGCGACGGTCGAGAACGCCACACTGGTTCACGCGGCGCCCTCCGAGCCCAACCTGTGGCCTCGTCTCGAAAGCATGACGGCTACCCGGGATCAGTTCGAGTATTTCGACACAGCGATCTGCTTCGTCGGCCACTCCCACCGGCCATCGGTCGCGTCGGCCTCGCTGGGGGTGTTTCGCGTGCGGCGAGGCCACCGGTTTCTCATCAACGTAGGAAGCGTCGGGCAGCCCAGGGACGGCGACCCGCGCGCGTCGTTTGGCCTCTTCGATACCGACGCGATGACCTACGAGAACGTCCGGGTGGACTATGACGTAGAGCGGGCTGCCAACAAGATCCGCGACGCCGGGCTCCCTGCCTCCCTGGCGGATCGGCTCCAACGAGGCGTCTGAGGGCCTTCCGGAATCTCCATCATGCCACCCACCCATACTGCGCCTAGTATGGGGCTTCTCGTTTGTTACGACCGCGAATGTTCTCACTCCGTCTTCCACTCGTCCTCGCTGCCGCTGTATTCCTGTCTGCCGCCGCCAGCGGGCAGGACAGCGCTCCGATCACCCATGCGGGGATCCACGTCCTCACGGTTGGCCCGGACGGCGTGCAATGTGACCACGCGGCCGAAAATGCGCTGATGGCCCAAAAGGCCTACTCGAAGACGGACGACGTGCGGCTCACGGCGCTGCCATCGCTCAACGCCGGCGACGGCGACGGCTTTCGGATCATCCTGCGGGCGACCGACCAGCTTCTCGCCGAACCGGAGGCCCTGCTCGCCTTCCGGCGGTCCGCAGCTCGGTGGGAGCAGATCATCCAGACGCCCGTGACGACCGTCATCGATGTCGACTACGGGACCTCTCGGTTTGGCACGCCCTATCCGAGCCCCAACATCCTCGGCAGCACAGGGTCGGCGGAGCGTGCCACACAGCTGACGTCCGCGGACGTGGTGGCACGGTTCCAGGAGCGGACCACCGATCCAGACCTGCTGGCGCTGTACAACGCGATCCCGATTCCGACACCGTCCACGGCCACGAACGGCGACGGATCGACGGCGAACCTCGGACGGCTCGTCGTTGGCACCATTCCAGGTCAGGTTCTCGGTGTGCTGCCTGCTCAGCTCGACCCAGACCCTCAGGTGACGCCCTTCGGAAGCGTCCCGACCATCGGGTTCAACTCGTCGTTCACCTTCGACTTCGACCCGCGCGACGGCGTCCGAGGTGGGGCGATCGACTTCGAGGGCGTTGCAATGCACGAGATCGGTCACGCTCTTGGGTTCGTCACGATCATCGGCGGCGGCGGCCCCCCCAACAACTTCTTTGCGCCGTGGGACCTGTTCCGCGTTCGACCCGACGAGGTCGAACCTGGCGAGTCCTACACCGACGGGACGGGCTGGGAGGTCACCGAGCGCGTCATCACGCCGGGTCCTCCCAACACGGAGGTCATCGCCACCATCAACGGACGTGATTTCTTCGCGGCGGTCCAGACGAGCTTCTTCGGGGACGTCGAGTATGAGACCTCGACGGCCACCGGAGGCCGGCAGGGGGGCGACGGACAGCAGGGGTCCCACTGGCGCGACGACCAGCTGCGCCTCCCGTCGCTGGGCACAGAGCGAAAGATCGGCATCATGGACCCGAACCTGAGCTTTGGGAGCCGCGACGAGATCGAACTCCCGGACATTCGGCTGCTCGACGCGATCGGCTACAACGTCGTCTATGAGCCCGCCTTCGCCGACGCGCAGTTCGCTCTGGATGGGACCGTGCTCGATACGGAGAGCACCCTTCTGATCGACGAGATCTTCCTCGGTGACGCCGGCGAGGGCGAGCAGGGCTCAGTGACCCTCCAGATCTCCAACCTCGACGGCACGACCCCTCTCGACTACGCCATCGAGTTCGAGTCGGAAGGCGGCCTTCCCGTTGGCACCACCCCCGTTTTCTCTGTCTCGGCGCCAGCGGGCGTGCTGGAGCCCGGCGCCAGCACGGACGTCACCCTTGAGTTCTCCGCAGCTGGCGACCTCGGCTTCTTCTTCGGGCGGCTGCTGCTTCGGACCAACGACGAGAGCCAGCTCGTCGTAGATCTGCCGGTGGCCTTCACCGTCGGCGGCGCGCGTATCCCAGAGCTGACCGTGACCGATCCGAGCCAGAACCTCGGGGCGATCTCGTCGACCGAGGCCACCACGTTCGAGGTCGTGCTGGAGAACACGGGATCGTTCCCCATCGCATACTCCGTGGAGAGCGCGCTTACGCCGCAGGACATCCTGTTCGATACGGACCCGACGAGCCGGCGCCTGGACGAGACGGTCCTGTTCACGGCCGACTTCGACGATGGCAACGGCATCGACCGGTTCCTCGGCGCGAGCACGGGCACCGAAGGGTGGCGCGAGACCCAGCGGGCGCCAGCGGATGCCGACGGCCACTCGACACCGACGGCCGCCCACTTCGGTCTCGACGTAGAACGGGAAGGGCAGCCCACCATCCTCGGATACCGCGACAACCAAACGGGGCTCCTGCTGACGCCGGATCTCTCGCTGGCCCCGTACGACCAGACCGACATCATCTCGGTCTCGCTCAACTACTACCTCGACGTCCAGGATGGCGATGTGGCATCGCTCGTGTACTCCTTCGACGACGGCGCCTCGTTCGAGACCATCACGACCTCGAACGGCGGCCTGCTGGTCAACGACGGCGCATGGCGGTCGCTCTCCGTCCCGGTGCAGGGAATCGCGGGGGCGCCGGATCGCATCCGGTTCGGGTTCCTGTTCGGCGCCGACGGCAGCGCGACGGCCACCGGGTGGCTCATCGACGACGTCCAGATCGCCGTGGACCGTGGCGGAGCGTTCTCGTCGTCCGTCACGGAAGGCGTCGTGGGCGGTGAGGACACCGACACGATCACGTTCACCGTGGATGGTCGCTTTATCGAGGCTGGCTTCTACAGCGCGGAGATCGACATCGAGCCTTCAGCCGCGCCAGGCGCGGAGGCCTTCGCCGACCGGATCGGAGACCTCGACCCGATCACCGTCGAGTTCACCGCTGGCGCCTCCGAGCTTCCGGGTCTGTCGGTCCCGAGCCAGCCGCTGGCTGTGGCCCCCGGCGCCGACTCCTTCGCCGACTTCACCCTGAATACTAGCAACCCGAGCTCCGCTGGCGTGACCACGTACCTCCGTGTGGTCCAGCCCGCCATCGAGGCCTTTGAGACCGGACAGGCCGGGACGCCAGCGGCGCCCGAGTCTCCCACGGACGAGGCCTCGGTGGAGCTGCCGGGTGCCGGCTTCCCCTTTGGTCTGGTTCACTTGCCTGACGGGCGCCTGCTCGTGTCGGATGTTCAGACCAACGATCTGTTCGTGGTCTCGGCCGACTTCTCGACGGCCACGGTCGTCGACGGGCCCGCGGGAGACAGCCGCATCTCTGGGCTGGCGTGGAACCCGCTCACGGAGTCGATCTGGGCAACGGAGTTCAACGAGATCGACGGCGAGTTCGCGATCCGAGAAGGAACGCTGAGTGGGACCTCCTTCGACTACACAGGCAACCAGATCTTGACCGACTTTGCGTCGGTGGGGCTGGCCTACGCTCCGGAGCTGGATGCCTACTTCACAGTGCCCTTCCAGTCGGACGAGGTCTACGCGTATGGCTCGGACGGAGACATCCTGCCGGGCTATCCGTTCATTCCCTCGGTCGGGCTCGATGGGCAGTTCCCAGGCGTCTCCTGGAGCGCTGGCGTCCTCGAGTTCAGCGTCGGCGACGATCTCGTCCGCGCGGCCGACCAGTTCGGACGCGTGTTCGACGGAGGCGTTGACTATGACCTCTCCGGGGCTCTCGTCGGTGCGTCCTCAGCACGGGATGTCACCCGCAGCCTCGACGACCCCGAGGGACGCGCGTTTGCGCTCACCTCGGAGGGCGACGGCAGCACGTTCCGCGTGGTCGCCTTCGACCCGCCGGACTTCCCGGAGGACTTCACGCCCACGCGCATCTTCGCCCGAGAGCCGCTCGGCGACGACCAGGCCCTCGGCCCCGGCCAAGCCGTCTCTCTCAGTCTCCGCGCCGACACGCGCGGGCTCGACGGCATCGGGTTCGACGACGAGGTCGTCTTCCTCGTCAACAACCCAGGGACGCCACTCGTCCGCTTCCCCGTCCTCGTCAACGGCGGCAAGCCGATCTCGACCGAGGAGGGCGACGTGAGTCCGTTCCGCATGGTCGGCGCCATTCCAAACCCCATCGGGTCCGGCGGCGTGGTACGGTTCCAGCTAGCGGAGGCCGCCGAGGTCACCGTAGCCGTGTTCAACGTGCTCGGCCAGCGCGTCGCGGTGCTGGCTCAGGACACCCCGCTGGCGGCAGGCGTCCACGACCTCCCGCTTCGTGCTGAGGACTTCGCCGCGGGCACCTACCTCGTCCGCGTCATCGCTGGCCAGCAGTCGGCGGCCCGAACGCTGACGGTGGTGCGCTAGCGCCCGAGCTACCCGCTGGCGGATGCACGCGGCGTCCGCCAGCGGTAGAGAGCGACGCGGCTCTCGGGGCGCTGGAGGATGCCCGGTGGCCGGGTCCAGAGCACGGCCATCTCGACCGTTCCGTCCGGCCGTTCGCGCACGGCGAGGTCCATGGCGACGACTGTCTCGACGGCGCGGACGAGCGGCGTCACCAGAACGCGTTGGAGATCGCCAGCAGGGTCGTACACGTCCACGCGGAGGTGGTCGGTGCGGAGGTTCAGGACGAACAGGCGATCTTTGAGGGTCGCCGCGCTGGACGTCAGCAGGGGCGGCTCGTCGACGTCGCCACGCATGAATTGGGCCGAGCGGACCAGCTGCGGGGAGCTGAAGCCGACCAGCGCCAGCGTGTCGGCCCCAGCCTCGGTCGCCACGTCCACGACGGGACGGTAGCCGGAGAGCGCGAGGACGGAGTCTCCCCGTGCACGGGCGAACCCGATCGAGCGCCAGCGGGGACCGAGGAGCGGCTGGCGGACGCGCTCGCCGCCGCGCTCGTCCAGCCAGACGACCGCTGGCGCCGTGGTCGTGTCGATGCCTCCGCCGACGCGGACGGCCAGCATGGAATCCGTCGCGACGCCCTGCTGCGCCCCCTGGGGCACCGGAACGGACCGAGCGACGCCCTCACCGGGGACGACCCAGAGCAGCTGCTCCAACCCTCGGGAGAGCACGACCAGCGTATCGCCTCGGGCGCCTGCCACATACGGATAGCTCTCCGTCGGTAGCGTCGTTCGGCCGCGGTACGTGCCGTCGCGGTCGAACTGGCGGACGCTTCCCTCCTGCGACTCGACCACCGCGAGGCCGTCGCCGACGAACGCGAGCGAAGTTGGGATCGGCATGGGGTCCGTCTCCGGAGCCGAGGCATCCCACACGAGGCGGAGCGTGTCGACCGGTGCCTGCTCCGCGAGGGCGATGGACGCCGAGTCCGTCGCGGAGATGGTGCGGTCGTTCTGCCGTTGGCTGGAGGGGAGGCATCCGCCGAGGACCCCGCTGGCGGCAATCGCCACCGCGAGGGTGGCCGCGCGGGCTGGCGTCATCGCGATGCGCCGAGTCGGAGATCCACGGACTGAGGCTGACCTCGGCGGACCACGCCGATCTCGACCGTGTCACCGGCTCGACGGTCGATCAACTGGTCACGGATGTCCGCGTTGGTGCGGACCTCCTCGCCGTCGATGGACACGATCACGTCGCGCGGGAGCAGCCCCGACTGCTCCGCTGGGCTGTCCGTCTCGACCGACGTCACGACGATTCCTCTCGCCTCGCTCAGACCGAGCGCCCGCGCCAGCCGGGCGTCCACCTGGCGGACGCTCAGGCCCGTGTAGAAGCTGCGGTCCACTTGTCCGGTCTCGCGAAGCTCTTCGACGACCTGCTGCACGCGCCACGCAGGCACCGAGAACCCGAGGCCGACGGACCCGCCCGTCCGCGAGAAGATGAACGTGTTGACGCCGATCACGCGGCCGAGGGAATTGAGAAGTGGTCCGCCTGAGTTGCCGCTGTTGATGGCTGCGTCGGTCTGGATCATGTCGCGGAACGTGCGGCCCTGCTGCATGGGGAAGTCGCGGCCGATGGCGCTCACGACGCCGACGGTGACGGTCGGCTCGGCGGCCTCGAACAGACCGAACGGATTGCCGAGAGCGATCGCCCACTCCCCCACGACGGCGTCGCTCTCTTCTTCGAAGGCGAGGAACGGGAGGGTGTCCTCCGGCTCCACCTTGAGAAGTGCGATGTCGGTCTCCGGGTCGCTCCCGATCAGCTCCGCTGGCATCGTGCTGCCGTCCGGGAAGGCGATCGTGATGCGCGTGGCGTTGCCCGCGACGTGGTCGTTCGTGACGATGTAGCCATCCGGCGAGATGACGAAGCCCGATCCGATGGCAGGAATTTCCTGTCGGATCACACGGTCAGGGATCCGGCGTCCGTAGAAGAGCTCCTGGAGTGGCGTAGCACGGATCCGCCGTGTTCTGACCTCCGTCACGTTGACCGAGACGACGGCGGGGCTGGCAACCTCGACGGCCCGTGTGATGGCCGTGCGGCGGCTCGTCTGGAGCTCGCCCTCGACGCGGTCGAGGTCGCCGCTGCCCTGCGCCAGCTGGGCATCGACGGAGACCGGAGCGGTGTCGGGGGCGGCGGCCTGCTGGGATTGGGCCGTCTGCTGACAGCCCGCGAGGACGAGTGAAAGGGCGAGGACGAGGCGCATGCAAACGTGAGGCGTGGCGAGACTACGGGACGCAGCCCCGTCGGTTTCTGACACCGCCAACGCGGCAGCGGGCTCGTCGCGTGTCCAGGCCGCGGCATGTCCGGCGTCGGCGCTACCATCCGGTCCCCTCGCTGCGCCGTGCCTGTCCTCGACCGCCTCGTCTCCAGACTCACGCTCGGCGGGATGGTGGTCTGGCTCGTGCTGCTGGCGGTTCCGCTGGCGGCAGCACCCGGCGCCGAGGAGGAAGCGATGCACCTCGTCCTGCTGGCGCCGACGGTGCTGGTGCCGCTGTTCGTGCTGGCGGCAGTGCCCGCCTCGTTCGGTCCCGCGCCAGCGGTGCTGCGAGTCGCGGTGTGGCTGCTGGGTCCAGGCGCGCTCGGCACCGTCGCCTCGGCTGTGGTTCCGGCGGGAGCGCTGGCGGGCGCCCTCGCGGCGCTGTGGCTTCTCCCGACGGGCCTTCTCGCATTCAAAGCCGTCGCTGACGCCGGTCGGCGCTGGCGGGAGACCACGCTCGACGCAGCCGAGGTGCTGGTCACTGCCGGGTGGGTGGCGCTCCCGGTCGGGGCGGCCGGGGTGGTCCTCGCGCGGAGCGGGGCGCAGACGGGTCTCGATCCGTTCGCCATGCTTCTGATGACGGGGCACATCCTGGGGACGGGCGCGATCCTGCCACTGTGGTCCGGGCTTCTCGGTCGCTCGGTCGGCGCCAGCGGGTGGAGGCGCTGGGTGGCGAGCCTCCTCCTGACCGGGCTCTGGGGACTCACCGCTGGCGTCGTTCTCAGCGGCGGGCTCGCGCCGAGTGCGAGCGTGGTCGCCCCGGGTATCCTGCTGGCGCTGGCCGCCAGCGGGGTCGGCATCGCGGGCGTCGTGTGGGCCGGCCGCGTCGAGGAGCGGGCCACCGGGCTCATGCTCGCGGTCTCGGGCGGGACCCTCGTCTTGGCGATGGTGCTGGCGGCGTGGTTCACCGTCGGCCTCGGGCGAAGCGCGGAGGACGTAGCGTGGATGGTCGAGCGCTACGGCTGGCTCACGGCCTTCTTCGCGCTGTGGGGCGGGCTCGGCTGGCGGCGCCTCCGGCCGAGACCTGCGGCGGCGTAGCGCCTACTCCAGGACGACGGCACGCTCGGCGGAGGCGGTCTCCCCGGTCGTCTCGTCGCGGACCTCGACGCGCAGCGTATAGCGCCCCGGCCGCTGATCTCGCACGTCGATGAAGAAGGTCACAGCCTCGTCGGAGCGGGTCCCGGAGGCCTCGGTCCGCACGGAGACGCCGGGGCCTTGGCCACGCCCGAAGAGCAGGCCGAGCACGCCTCCGCGCCGCGCCTCCGGCCGCAGCCGAGCCTCGACGGTGTAGCGCGTCTGCCCCACGTCCAGGCCCAGGCCGTAGGCTTCGAGGTAGACGTACAGCGGGTCCGTCGTCGGCAGCGTCGCACGCGGCGCTGGCGTGATGCCGATGCCGTCGCGGACGACTGCTCCCGAGCCGTCCTCGTCCACAGCCAGCGCCAGCAGCAGGTCGCTCACCGACAGCCCGCTGGCGGTCGCCAGCGGGGCGACGGCCTCGGAGGCACCGCCAAACGCGCGCCCGTCGTCCACCTCCACACGCACCTCTCCCGAGGACGGAAGCGTCACCTGACCGGCCTCGGCCCAGAGCCCGCCGACGCGGCGGCCCGCCGCCAGCTGGCGACGCTCCTCGACGTCCCGGTCCACGATGGCGCCAGCGGAGAGCGCGAAGGCGCCCGTGCGGACAGGCACGCGCACGGCGTCGAGGGGGACGCCCCAGGCCGCCACCACGTCGGTCCCGCCGCCAGCCGACCTGAACCGGGACACCAGGAGGGGCACGTCGAGCGTGCCTACGACCTGCGTGCGCTGCGGGTCGTCGCGCTGCATCCGCTCGTCCTGCATCACGAAGTCGTCGTTTTGCGCCGACGACGCGCTCGGTCCCGCGAAGGCGCTCGCGGGCGGGCTGTAGCGGCGGAACTGGCCGTCGCGTTCGGGATCGTCGAAGACGAACTGGAAGTCACCGTAGTCCCAGATCCCGAATGGTGTGTCCGGGTTGTCTCCCGCGTAGGACTGCACAGCGCCACGGTCGAGGACGAAGCGCAGCGACCGGCGTGGACGCCCGTAGCGGATCCAGAGACGGCCCTGGTCGGCTTCGGCTCCGCGCGGTCTGGACAGCGTGAACAAGTCGTCGCCGGTCCACCCGAAGAGAAGGTCCGCTTCGACGACGCGGGCGCGGTGCTCGGCGAGCCGCTCGTTGGCCTCGGTGAGCAGACGAGGATCGGCAGCGGTCCAGAAGGAGTCGGCCACGGCATCAGGCGTCGCGTCGAAGGCGTCACGCTGGCCCGTGGGCAGCAAGATCCGGAGGTTCTCGTAGCGCGCTCGTGCGGACGGCGCCAGCTGGCCCAGGGCGCGGTCGAAGGCCGCCTCCGCGCCAGCGGGATCGCTTGTCCGGTAGAGGGCGAGGCCTGCGTAGAGGTCCGCGCGTGGATCGTCGGAGGCAGCCTGGAAGCGACGCGCCAGAGCGAGAGCACCGTCCCAGGCCTCTCCGACGACGGCCAGCGTCATAGCGGCCTCGTAGGCACGCACAGCGGTCGGGTCCACGGCCAGCCACCGGTTCAGGTACCCCGACGCGTCCTCGCCGGCGCGTCGCGCTCGCGAGCTGCGGTCCAGCCACGGCGACATCGCGGTGCGGTCGTCGATGTCGAACCGACTTCGCGCCATGCGTGCGCGGACCTCGGCCGGGCTCACGAAGTCGCCGTACTCGTTGCGTACGGCGCCCGGCTCGACGCGGTCGCGCCAGGTGAGGACGGTCCATACGGCGTCGTCGGTGAGGACGCGAAGCGCGAGGGTGTCCGCTGGCGCGAGGCGCAGGAGCGCCTGGGCGGCGTCGGCGATCTGCTCGTGGCGCATCCAGCGCGGGCCGGTCAGTCCGTAGCCCTCCAGGAACAGGCCCAGCTGGATTCGGCGGAGCGCAGCCGCATTCGGCGTCTCTCCGCGGCGGACGGCCCTGCTGGCGACGCGCTCGGCAGAGGAGGAGTCGCCGGCCGCTAGGAGCGCCTGGGCCTGCGCCAGCGGACCGCCCTGCCCGCTGGCGCCTTGCCCGCTGGCGTTCTGCCCGTTGGCGACCGGCGCGAGCGCGACGCACACGAGGACGGCAGCGAAGTAGACGGAGGGGCGCATGGTGAAGAGGCCGGTCGAGAGCCAGCCAACGTAACGGATCGGGCTGTCGCACGGTCTGAGTGCAGCGCTCAGGGCGGCCCGGGTGCCCTTCGGCGGCCTCGGACCACCCGTAAACTCTCGCGCCCTGCCTCCACCGTCCGTGCGGCTCCGCCCGCTCCTCCTCGCCCTCGCGCTCCTGCTGGCGCCCGTCGCCAGCGGGCAGGCGGATCTCTTCGGCGTCGTGCTGGACGCCGAGACCGAGGGACCGATCGTGGGTGCGTCGGTGGCGCTGCGCTATCCCGATGGGACCGTCGAGGGGCGGTCCTCCGGCACCGAGGGGGAGTTCGTATTCCGGCGGCTGCCGCCGGGGCGCCTGGTGCTCCGGGTGAGCGCCGTCGGCTACACACCCTCCGTCGACACGCTGATGCTGGCTGTCGGCGATCGCCGGGACCTGGCCGTCGAACTGGCGCCCGCCACCGAAGCCCTCGGCGGCGTCGAGGTCCAGGCCGACGCCGCTCCGGTGCTCCGGGAGGCTGGCTTGACACGCCTCCGTCCCGCCGACGTGCGCGCGCTCCCCACGACGGACCCCGGGGGCGACCTGGGCGCGGCCCTGCTGGCCTCCGCTGGCGTCACCACCGCCGGCGACCGCGGCGGGCAGATCTCTGTGCGCGGCGGCACGCCCACCCAGAACCTCGTGCTCGTGGACGGCATCCCGGTCTTCCAGCCGTTCCACCTGTTCGGGTCGTACAGCGCGTTGCCCGCTGGCGTGGTCCGCTCGGCGGACGTGTACGCGGGCGGATGGCCGGCCCGGTACGGCGGCCGGATCGCCTCCGTGGTGGACGTCACCGGGCGCACCGCCAGCAAGCGGCGAGCGGGCGGCGCTGTCACGGCCTCGCCGTTTCTCGCCGGAGTCGAGGTGGAGGTGCCCGTCGTTCCCGGAAACCTGTCGGTGCTGGCCTCGGGGCGGCGATCGCTGGTCGAGGAGACGGCCGATGTGATCGGGACGCGCCTGCCCTACCGCTTCGAGGATGCCTTCGCCAAAGCCCACGCCCGGCTCGACGCCACCTCCACGATTCAGGCGACGGCGCTCTACTCTCGCGACGAGGGCGATCTCGGCCGCGTCGGCGACCTGCTGACGCAGCGCCAGACGGCCGTCGGCGGGCAGTTCTTCTCGATCTCCTCCGGCTTCGCCGCCGCCATCGACATCTCGGCGTACTGGTCCCGGTTCGAGCAGACCGTCGAGCCCAGTACCACGTTCGCAGGCATCCCGCCCCGGCAATCCGAGACGACGGTCTACGGCGGGCGCTTCGGCTACGTGTACTACGTCGGGCCTCACACCTTCCGGACCGGCATCCAAGCCTCGTCCTACCTCTTCCGGTACGCCTTCCGGCCGGAGGCACGCCAGCGGACCAACACGAGCGAGGGCTCCTTCTACATCGATGCGGACCTGGTGGCCGGCGCTGTGCGCGTCGAGCCAGGCATCCGTGTCCAGACGTTCCCCTCGCAGGGGCGCCCCGTCTCTGTCGAGCCGCGCCTCCTAGCGTCGGTGGCTCTTGGCCGGCACGTCCTCCGCGCCGCGGCCAGCGTGCACCGGCAGGAGATCGTCGGCCTCACCGACCAGCGCGATGTGGGCGACGTGTTCACCGCCTGGAGCTCCACGGACGACAGCATCCCCGTCCCCACCGCCACACACGGACTGGTCGGGTGGGAAGGGCCCCTGCTGGCGGGGCTCCGCCTCGGCGTGGAGGGCTACGCGAAGTCGCTCTCCGGGCAGGTGATCCTCGTCGACGGGCGGCTGCTGTCCACGAACGGCGATGCCGCCGGCGTCGACGTGACGGCCCAGATCCGCCAGCGGGGCCTCCGTCTGGACATCCTGTACGGCGCGCAGGCGCTGACGTACCGCGACGTGGACCGCACCTACCGGCCGCCGTTCCACCGGCCGCACCGGCTGGCGGTGGTCGCCCGCGTCGAGCGCGGGCCGTGGGCGGCCGGAGCAGCCTTCCAGCTCACCTCCGGACGTCCTGTGACCCGCGTCGCGGGCGTCTTCCGAGACCTGGACCGCCCGCGCGGAGGCGAGGCCGTCGAGACCGCGCCGGGCCGGCCAACGGTCCTGTACGAGGACGACCCGTACGCTGGCGTGACGCCCCCCTACCACCGGCTCGACCTTTCTGTGGAGCGGTCGTTCCGCCTGCCCGGAGCGCTCGCGGTGCTCCAAGCGTCCCTGGTCAATGCCTACGACCGCGACAACGTGTTCTACTACGACGCCCTCCGGGCCGAGCGCGTGGACCAGCTCCCGCTGCTTCCATCGGTAGGCCTTCGCGTCGAGGTTCGATGAGCACCTCCCGCCTCCTGCTCCTGGTGGCCGCGATCGCGGTCGCGGTCGCCAGCGGAGGGTGCTCGGACGCGTTCACGCCGACGGTCGGCGGGGAGGCCGTGGCCGCCGTCGCGGGCACGCTCGACGGCACGGAGCGCACGCAGCGGCTCCGCATCCAGGATGTCCGCGCCCCGATCGGGCGCCCCGAGGACACGCCCGCGCCGA
>JBCDLV010000070.1:0-13239 GCA_038744895.1 Bacteroidota bacterium
CCGGCGGCACCGCCGGCGCCGACCAGCGTGTGGGCCTCGTCGATGAAGAGGATCGTGGGCTTGGGTGCGTCGCGGACGGCCTCGATGACCGCTTTCATGCGTGCCTCGAACTCGCCCTTGACACCGGCGCCAGCCTGCAACGAGCCGAGGTCGAGCGAGGCGATCTCGGCCTCCTTGAGGCTGTCGGGTACGTCGCCCGCAGCGATCCGCAGCGCCAGCCCTTCCACCACGGCGGTCTTCCCGACGCCCGCCTCGCCGACGAGGATCGGGTTGTTCTTGCGCCGCCGCGAGAGGACATCGATCACCTGACGGATCTCGCGGTCGCGCCCGAAGATGGGGTCGATCCCGCCTTCGCGCGCCTTCTCGGTGAGCGATTCGGTGTAGATGTCGAGGGCCGTCTCGCCCTCCTGGCCTGTGCCCTTCGCCAGCGGGCGTCCGCCGCGTGCCGTGATCCGGTTCTCGTCGGAGCCGTCGACCAGGTCGAAGAACCGGTCGCGCAGGTCGTCGGCCTTGGTCTCGCGCATGGCCTCGCGGGCGGGCGAGGTGGCGAAGGCGTCGGCTTCGAGGTAGGCCTCCAGCAGGGCGCCGGAGCGAACCTCCGCCAGCCCGTGGTGGACCGACCCGGCCACGAACGCGCGCTCGATCAGCTCCAGCAGGAGCGGCGAGAACGCGGGCCGCCCGGCGTTGCCGGTCTTGAACCTCTCGACGGTGTCGGTCAGTGCCTTGCCGACGCGCCCCGGATCGGCGCCGAGGCGCGAGATCGCCAGCGGCATGTCGCCGTCGCCTTCGAGCAGTTTCAGCAGCAGGTGCTCGACGGTCACCTCGTAGTGCCCGCGGCCGACCGCCAGTCCGGCGGCGCCCTCCAGCGCACGCGTCATCGGGTCGTTGAGCTTGAGGAGGAGACGCTTGACGTCTTTCGAGATCATGGACTCAAGGGAATGGGCCAGCCGGCTACCTACAGATACCGGGCTCGCGCCCGAAGTCCGTCACGCTCGGGCGGATCTCTGTGCCGTGCGACGGCGGGCCATCGTCGCGCCAGCGGAGGTGCTCCGCCAGCAGACGGCCACCCTCTACCCGAGCCGAGGAGTCGCCACTCTCGAGGACGCACATGCATGGAGAGCGGCTCTGCGTATCGGGTGTCCGGCCAGACGCCTCGGGAAGGAGAGGAAGGGGTCACACACTGGTAAACGTAGGGTCACAAGACCGCCCCGGTCCCCCTGCAAGTTGAGAGCCTCCCAAAGGTCCCGGTTCATGAATCCAGGCGTCTCCATGTCGGAAGGCCCGTCGCTCGCCCTCGTGGTCGTCGTGTGGCTCGGCGTCTGGCATGCAGGGTCCCTCGCCGTCGCGGCCGCTCGCTTCGGAGGCGTACCGGGACGCCTCCTGCTCGCGGCACTCCTCGCGCTGGCGCACGTGCAGGCGACGCTCGCCGGTCACGTGACGGGCCAGACCGACGCGCTCCCGATCGAGCTGTTGCTCACCGCGTCGGCGGCGGGCATGACCATCGGGCCGCTCGTCTATCTCGCCGTTCGAGAGCTTCTCGCAGCGGGGCACGGCTTGCGAGCATCTGACACAGTTCACTTCGTCCCCGCTCTCATCCAGCTCAGCGTCCACGTTCCGGTCCTGGTAATCGGGCCGGCACGGACGGCACTGCTCGATGACTACATCGGGCTCGGCCTGGTTCGATCGTTCGTTCCTGGGGTCGAGGTGGCACGTGCCCTCGCCCTCCTTTATCTCGGCCTGACCGCCTGGCGCGTCGCTCAGGCAGCCCGCCAGCCGGGCCGACCCTGGACGATGACGCTCGGAGCGCTGGTGGCCGCGGCCTACGGGGCGGTGTGCCTCGCGACGGTGTTCATCTTCTCGGCCGACCCACACGCCTGGCTTCGACCGGTGCTGGTGACGGCGGTGCTCGCGGTGGTTCACCTGGTCCTGGTGGCCCGGCTCCCGATGGCCCGTCGGAAACGCGCCATCGACACGTCGCAGCGGGCCTCGACCGCGAGACTCTTGCGAGGCGACGGCTACCAAGGCGACCTCCTACCCATCCCGGTGGCCGAGGTGTCCTCCCCTCAGGTGTTGAAAGGGGCGGACATGCTGGCGCCACACCTCACCGCCGGGCGAGCACCTCTCGGGACCAAGTACGAGCAGTCGCCTCTCTCGGATGAGCGGAAAGGAACGATAGGTCGCCGGCTCATCGCTCTCATGGATGCCGACCGGGCGTTTCTCGACCCTACGTTCACACTCGAAAAAGCAGGAGAGTGGGTCGGCACGTCGCCGCGCTACGTCTCCCAGGTGGTCAACGAGACGCTCGGCCTCAGCTTCACAGCGTTCGTCAACGGCTACCGCATCGCCGAGGCCCAGAGGCTGCTTCGGGAGCCGGCGCTGGGCCACCTCACCGTCATCGCCATCGGGGAGGAGGCCGGGTTCGCTTCGAAGTCGGCGTTCTACGAGGCCTTCAAGCGAGCGACGGGCACAACTCCCGCGACGTATCGCGTCTGGGCGACCGATAGCACCGCACCGGAGGAAGGCGGCGCTGCGTCTGGGGACGGAGTCGCGACGGATCCAGGACGGCTGTCGCTTGCCTGAGCGCGCGCTTCGGCTGGACGTGGGCGAGGTGCACACTTCCGCCCGTCCGGGTTCGTGATTCCGGACGGGACGAGTGGAGGGCGCAGGTCACTTTGGCGAGTGACGCCGACGACCTCTCGTGGCGCAGATCTCACCCCGCTCACCGACCCGCATGCTGAAGCTCCTCCAGACGATGGCCCTCACAGGGATTCTCGTCATCGCGATCGCTGCAACGCCCAGCGCCCAAACCGGTACCATCGCCGGCGTCGTGACCGACGCCGAAGAAGGGCACCCGCTCGTCGGGGCGACGGCCTCTCCCGACGGACTCAACCGCGGCGTCGCGACCGACCGGAACGGTCGCTTCCGGATCGAGGGCCTGCCGGCCGGCCCCTACACGCTCGTGGTCCGCTACATCGGTCGTGAGACTCAGCGGGTCGATGTCGATGTCGAGGCTGGCGAGACCGTGCGGCTCGAGGTTGCTCTGGTCCCAGACGACGCGACGCTCGACGGCGTGACCGTCTCGGCCTCGCCGATCGCCGGGTCCCAGGCCGCCGCGCTCTCGCGCCAGCGGGCCGCGCCGACCGTGATCAACGTCGTCGCCTCCGACGCCGTCGGAAAGTTCCCCGACCAGAACGCTGCTGCGGCCCTCTCGCGCGTGCCCGGCGTCGCCATCCAGCGCGACCAAGGCCAGGCCCGCTACGTCAACCTCCGCGGGGCGCCCCAGCGGTGGACGACGCTCGCCTTCGACGACGTGAACGTGATCGGGTCCGAGGGCCGGGTCGTCCGGTTCGACGAGATCCCGGCCCCGGTCATCCAGTCCATCGAGGTCGTTAAGGCCGTTACGCCCGACCTCCCGGCCGAGTCCGTCGCCGGCCGGATCAACGTCGTGACCGCGTCGGCGTTCGATCGGCCAGGGTTTCACATCTCAGCCGAGGGCGCGCCAGGCTTCTTCGAACTCGGCGGCAACCTCCAGTACAACGCCTTCGTCCAGGCCTCGAACACCTGGGGCGACCAGTTCGGCCTGACGGCGACAGTCACGCGGTACAGCCGCAACCAGGTCACGGACAACATCGAGAGCGACTACGAACCTGGCCCCGGCGGCTCGCTCTTTCCCACCAACGCCGACTTCCGCGTCTACTACCTGGAGCGGACCAACAACGCCTACAGCGGCCGGTTCGACCTGCGCCCGTCGGCCAACCACGAGCTGTTCGCGACCTCGACGTTCGTCGAGTTCAACGACGACGAGCAGCGCAACCAGTACGTCTACGACTTCGAGGACGCTGAAGGGTTCATGACCAACGGGAATACGCCTGAGCGCGGCCGCCTGGTCGGCGTGCAGACGGAGCAACTGCTGGGACCTGGCGCCTACCGCAACAGCACCTGGACCAACATCGCCGGTGGCACGAGCCGGTTCGGGGGGTGGACCGCCGACTACCGCGTGAGCTACACCCAGACCAACGCCGAGCTCGACTTGCCCATCTTCTTCCTCATCGAGGCCTTTCCGGGCCTGGCCCTCGACTACGACTTCTCCGACCCCGACCAGCCCAACGTCGACCTCGCCGACCTCGAGGGCAACCCGCTCAGCAGCATCCCGCAGGACAGCCCGGAGGCCACGCTCGCCTTCTTGGTCGACAGCGACGAGGAGGCCGACGCGTACTCCGGCCAGCTCGACCTTGCCCGGTCGTTCTCGCTGCTCGGGTCGCCGTCCACGTTCCAGGTCGGCGCCAAAGTGGATATTCGCGACAAGACCGGGTACCAATTTGCCGTCAACGTCGTCCCCGTTGGCCCGCTCCTAGATGCTGCGGGCGCCGCACCCATCGACTTCTCGACGTTTCTGATGGACGAGCAGCTCGCGGGAGCCTTCCCGTTTGGCAGCCGCTACAACGTCCGCCGGTTCGACACGGGCGGGCTCGGCGACGAGCTCCTGCGCCGCGTCGGCGACCTCGAGGACGCCGGGCTCTACGACCCCTCGACCGCGATCCCGGATGAGTCGCGGTTCGACGTGCGCGAGGCCATCACGGCCGGCTATGCCATGAACACCTGGAATACCGCCTGGGGCAGCGTCGTCGCCGGCGCCCGCGTCGAGCATGTTCGCTACGAGACGGCCGGCTTCCGCGTCACCGATGATGGCACGGAGCCGGTCGAGGCCGACACCGACGAGCTCGGCGTCTTCCCCAGTATCCACGTTGCCGTCGACCTCCGCGATGACGTCAAACTCCGGCTCGCTGGCACGAGCACGGTCAGCCGGGCCGACTTCAATGCGCGTCGGCCGGGTGCCGGGATCGATGACACGAACGGGTTCGTCTCCGGCGGCAATCCCGACATCCGCTCGGAGCGCTCGTGGGGACTGGACGCCCGGCTCGAGTACTACCTCCCGCGGACGGGCATCCTGTCGCTGGCGGCCTTCGGCAAGCTCGTTGACGACCCTCTCTTCGCCACGACTGGACTGGTCGGTGACGGCCGGTTCGACGGCGACGGGATCGACCGGAGCGGATACCTCTTCAGTTCGCCGGGTAACGGCCAGGACGGCCGCGTCCTCGGCCTCGAGTTCGACTACTTCCAGCAGTGGACCTTTCTGCCGGGCGCGCTCTCGGGCCTTGGTCTCCAGCTCAACGCCACGGTCCTGTCGAGTGAGTTCACGACGGCGCCTGACGCCGCCGGCACCGTCCGCGAGGTGGCCTTTCCCGGTACGTCGGACGCTGTGTTCAACGGCTCGCTCTTCTTCGAGCGCTACGGGCTCTCGACGCGCGTGAGCTACCAGTGGCGCGACGCCTGGCTCGACGCGGTCGACCCGGCCGACTCCCAGTTCGACGTCTACTGGGACAGCGAGGAGCGTCTGGACATCTCGGTCCGCTACGCGCTAACGCCCCAGTTCACCGTCTTCGCCGACGCCAACAACCTGACCGACGAGCTCGGCCGGCGCTACCAGTCGGTGGCCGACCGGCCGGTCGAGATCGAGGGGTTTGGCCGCCGCTACCTCGTCGGCCTCCGCGTCAACTACTAGCGCGCTGGCAGCGGCCGCCCGACCCCCCGTAGCCATGCTCCGAGTCCTCCCCCTGTTCACCGCGCTCGCCCTCGCGGGGTGCGCGGAGGCCGACCGCGCCGGTCTAGCGGTCGCCGCCAGCGCGCCCGAGACCGCCGCGCTCGACAGCGTCCGCGTCGAGCGCGGCGACGACGGCGTCCTCGCGCTCCGGTGGTCCGGCGCCGACGCCGTCGATGTCTACGCCGGGGCGACGCCCGACGTGGACACGGCCGGCGAGCCCGTCGCGAGTGGCACCGAGGGGGAACTCCGCCTCCCGGTCCACAGCGACTCGACGGCCCGGCCCTTCTTCCGCGTCGTGCCCGTGGGCGAGTCTGCCAACGCGGGCCGCGTCGTGGCCGAGCGCGCGCTCCCGCTTCAGGGCGCGACCAACTTCCGCGACCTCGGCGGGTACGCCTCGGCCGACGGCCGGCGCGTCCGCTGGGGCCAGGTCTACCGGACCGGCGCGCTTGCCGACCTCACCGGCCGCGACCTCGACGTGTTCTCCCGCCTCGGCGTCGAGATGGTGTGCGACCTCCGCCGGCCGCACGAGGTCGAGGCCATGCCGGATCGGCTCCCGACCGACGACCCGCCGCGGACGATGACCCTCGACATCTCGGGCACGGCCGACCGCGAGGAAGACGAGGACGAGGTCCTCCGCCAACTCCGCACGGGCGAGGTGTCGGTCGCCGAGCGGATGGTCGAGGGCTACCGCGACAAGGCCCTCGTGGCGGCCCCGCTCTACACCCAGATGTTCGAGGCGCTCCTCGACCCGGAGAACCGCCCGTTCCTGTTCCACTGCCAGGGCGGCGAGGACCGCGCGGGGATCGGAGCCGCGCTCATCTTGCTCGCGATCGACGTGCCGCGCGAGACCGTCATGGAAGATTACCTCCTGACGAACGAGCACCGCGTCGAGCTGGCCGAGGAGGAGATCGTCCACTACGCCCGCCAGTACGAGATGCCGGTCGAGGTCATGCGCGGATTCGTCAACGAGGGGGCCGTCGCCGATGCGCTGGCGGCTGTCTTCGACGCGATCGACGACGCGTACGGCTCGACCGACGCCTACCTCCGCGACGCGCTCGGGCTCAGCGACGAGGACCGCGCGCGCCTGAAGGACGCCCTCCTCGTCTGACCTGCTCTCCGCCTGACCTTCCCCCTGATGCCTTCCAGCCTGATGCGCTCTGCCTTCCTCCTCGCAGCCCTCCTGGCCCCCGCCGCCTTTGCTCAGCCCGTTGTCGCCGACGTCGTGGTCGAGCGGACCGCCCCCGACCGCCTCGTCCTCACCTGGGACGCTGACGGCGCGCCGGTCTCGGTGTTCGTCGCCGATCGTCCCGACGCCGCCCCGGCCGACATGGACCGACTGGCGGAGGGCGTCACCGCCGGCCGCTACGAGGCCGTCGTCGCCGACGTCTGGCGCCCGTACTTCCTGGTCCGCCCTGACGCAGGTGGCGAGGGCGTCCGCGTCGCCGAGCGAGTCCTCCCGCTGGAAGGTGGGCGCAACTTCCGCGACCTCGGCGGCTACCCGGCCGCGGACGGCCGGCATACCCGGTGGGGCATGGCCTACCGCTCCGGCGTCCTGTCCGGGCTCACCGACGGCGACTACCGGTCGCTCTCGGACCTCGGGATCGCCGTTGTCTGCGACCTCCGGTCGTCGGAGGAGCGGGAGTCCGAGGCGACGGTCTGGCGCGGCGCCTCGGCGCCCCAGATCGTCGCGTGGGGTTACACCGACGCGGGCGGGGAGGACTTCGCCGAGGCCTTCAGCGGCGGCGTCACGGCCGACGCCATGCGCGAGGTGATGCTGGGCTTCTACGACCAGATCGCCTATGACCACGCGGACAAGTACGCGTTCATGTTCCGCCAGCTGGCGGCCGGCGAGAGCCCGCTCCTGTTCCACTGCTCGGCCGGGAAGGACCGCGCGGGGACGGGGGCGGCCCTGCTCCTGACCGCGCTCGGCGTCCCGCGCGAGGTCGTCGTCCGGGACTACGCGCTCTCCGAGCAGGTCGTCGACTACGAGGCGGCCTACGCCGAGGCGCTCGCCGCGGCAGGGGAGCAGGACGGAGCGATGGCGATGCTGGCCCGGCTGCCCGCCGAGGTCCGCGCGCCCCTGTTTCGGTCGGACCCGGCCTATATCGAGGCGGCCTTCGCCGAGTTGGAGGCGAACCACGGGTCGGTCGAGGGCTTCATCCGCGAGGTGATGGGCATCTCCGACGAGACGATCGCCGCTTTGCGAGACCGGCTGCTGGAGTAGCCGCGCCCGACCCCACGGCTGGCGGAGGCGTTCCGCCAGCGGGTCAGGCGGCGGCGTAGCGGACGCGTCGGCGAACGAGCGGCGTCTGTGGCGTGCCCAGGTGGGCGTTCCGCCCCAGGCGCGCGCTCTCGGTGTCTCCCAGCACCAGCGGCGGCGCCTCCTCGGACCGGAGCAGCAGGTCCACGTCGTAGTCGAGCGTGTCGGAGGTGTAGAGGCGGACGAGGGCGGCGACGCGGGTGGCGCCGTGGCGTCCAGGCAGCAAGGCGCGGAAGCCGTCGCGGCCCAGCGGGCCGATCTCCAGCCGGAACTTGCCGGACTCGTCGTAGATGCGCTCCCCAACGACGGCATCGATGCCTAGCCGAGTGGCTCCCAGCCTCGGGCGGTCGCCCAGACGGACGAGCCTCGGCACGTTCTCGACCACCCGCACCGGGTGCCCGGTGCCGTGCTCCAGGAGCGCGCGGAGGCCCTCGGCATTGCGTGCCCAGCCGGAGAGCCGCGCCGCAAACGGCAGCAACTCGCGCGTCTCGACGGGACGGTCATCCCTGCTGGCGATGCCGGTTAGGGCTGCGGCCCGCGACGCGTGCGAGTCGTCCCGGCCCACGGACCACGCGCGCACCTCCGGGCGGTACTTGGCCCACGCGCGCCAGAGCTGGGCGTAGGACCGGTGGCCGAGCAGGTCCAGGAAGTCGCGGAGCGGCTCCGTCCACGCCTCGCGCGACGTGACGTGCTCGTGGAAGGCCGTGGGGAGCGCCGCGTCGACGCCGTAGAGGCCTCCGAAGCCGACCTCCATCTGTGCCGGTTCGTCGGAGCCTCTGGCATCGACGTGGCGCACGTCTGACGCGGGGAAGACGCTGGCGGGGTCCGGGCTGACGCGGACGGCCTCGTCCCGGGGCGATGGCCCGCCGATGGTGTGCGGCCCGCCGCGCGCTGCCGCCAGCAGGCGCACGGCCTGGAAGAACCCGAATTGGTGTGCATCGGCCTCCATGCGCCGCCGTGTGGCCTCGGGCCCCGCTGGCGCGGCGTCCCCGCTGGCGAGAGAGGGCGTCCCTACGGACGAATCGGCGGTCGGCGGTCGATGATCCGCTGTCGTACCACCTTGGTCCTCCGTCTCCGGTCCCCGGTCGTTCATACGATCGGCCGCTCGCCGCGGTCGGGGGTCCACGTCATCGTGCGGCCGGACGGCGTGGTCTCGACCGTCAGGTGCACGAACGCGTTGATCGTGGCGTAGAGCGACAGAAACTCGCTCACGACCAGCCCGAAGAGCGAGAGGTCGCCCTCGTCGGCGAAGTGGCCGTCGGCGATGCGGATCGTCACGTGGGCGCCTCGACGCACGGCTCCGCGCCGGAGAATCTCGGTCGGCTCCCACGACACGTCCTGGATGCCGCGGCGACGGCGACGGCTGCCTTCGGTATCGGCCCAGTCGTAGAGCGCCAGCAGGCCCACGATCGCGTCGGCCGTGGCGACGGAGCCGTGGCTGAACGACCAGTGCGCCAGCAGCGCCCACATCAGGTCCGGGTGCTTGTCGAGCGGTGGCCGGCGGATGAGCGAGGGACGGTCCAGGTTCTCGACGGTCGCCAGCTGAGGCGAGTTGGGGGCCACGCGGTTGACCATGCCCGGCTGCAGCCCTTCGTAGGGGAGCGAGCCGTTCGTGCAGCGAAGCTCGACGGAGAGTGTCTCCTCGATGGCGGCCCCCACATCCAACTCGGGGCTGGCGAGGAGCAGGTAGAGGTCGTGTGCCGACCCCGATCCTGGCCTGCGGAGCACGTCGTACGACCGCTCGGCATCGGACGAGAGGCCGAAGGACCGCGCGTAGGAGCGTCGCCGCGCGGTTCCGGCCTCGATGCCCACCACGGAGACCACGTCGTAGGCTTCGATCGACGTGCGGTGGCGGAGGCTCGGCGTCACGCGCTGCTCGGCCCAGGTGTGCTCGGCTCGGGCTGGCTCGGCGTCGTGCGCGAACAGGTTGACCGCTGGCGTGCAGTGGAGGCGCACGTGCTCGGTCTTGAGCTGGCGGTCCTCGGGGTACGGCCGGTCGAACACGAGGTCGATGGCGAACTGCTCGGCGTCCGGTGCTACCCCGGACAGGGCGTCGAGGCCCATCAGGTCCACCTGCCAGAACTTGCGCCGGTAGAGCAGCATCTCCTGGAGGAGCCGCAGCCCGGACGGCAGCGCGTCGCCGTGGGGCAGAAGCGCCTCGTCGAGTCCGGCAGGCCGTACGCCGCGCGGTCCCCGGACCACGACCTCTGGCGGGTCGCCCTCGCCAGGTCGCGCCGATTGACGGCCGGTCCGCGCCTCCAGCCGGGTCACGTGGCGCGTCAGCATCCAGTGGGCCGTCGAGGCCACCGGGCCCTCGGCGTGGAGGTACAGCCGCAGGCGGCCCAGGTCGAGCGACGCCAGCGTGGCTCCCGGGCTCAGCGCGAAGACGATGCGGGCGCGGCTGGTCTCATCGGCGTCGTAGCGAAGCTCGACGGACTCGACCGCCAGCGGGTGGAGCCGCACCTCCTGCGTGGTTTGGAACTGACACGCCCGCCGGTCGGGGCCGACGGCCTGGCTCCGCACGTCCACGCCCGCTGGCAGTGTCGTCGTCTCCTGTACGAGCCCGGGCTTGGGATCGAACTGGAGGACCGTGCACGACGGAAAGGGCGTCAGGAAGTGCGGGTACAGCAGCCCGACGAGCCGCTGCGTGTACTCGGGCAGGTCGTCGTCGAGCCGTTCCTGAACGCGTGCCGACAGAAACGCGACGCCCTCCAGGAGCCGCTCGACGTACGGGTCGCGGTCCTCGAGCGCGTCGAGTCGCAGCATCCGGGCCTGCTCCGGGTGGGCCTCCGCGAATGCCTGGCCGCCTTCGCGGAAGAAACGAAGCTCGCTCTCGTAATGGCGGTAGAGCACAGGCGAAGGGGCTGGCGGTCAGGGACAGACTACGGAGGCCAGACGTGGTGCGCGCGTCGCGTCTTGTCCAACCACAGACAACACGAATCGCGCCGCTGGCGGTGCCTCTCCGCTGGCGACGGCCGCCAGCGGGTCAGTACCGGCCTGACTGTCGCACGGACGCCTTCTCCTGAGAGCCGAACGTCGTTTCGAGCTGGATGCGACGTCCGCGCTCGACCTCGCCGGAGATCACGAACGTGACCCGCATCTGGTACGGATTCGCGTCGCGGTGCTCGACGCGGACGCGCGCCAGCCGGGGCTCGTACTCGGTCACGGCGCGACGGACCGCCTTGCGAAGCTGATCCAGGTTGCCCTCGCGACGAAGCGACGAGAGGTCCGGGAGCCCGTAGTTGGGGAGGTGGGGGACCGATCCTTGGCGCGTGTTCAGCAGCCGCTGGAGGTTGCCCACGATGCTGGCGACGCGGTGCTCGTCGGAGGAGACCATGTCGACGGGCGTGACTCCACCGAAGCGGCCTTCGAGAACGTCGAACAGGGCGAGGCGGATGGCCATTGCTGAAACGGCTGGCGGTGCCCGAGAGCCACCGCCAGCCGGGGAAAGGAGCCGTGCCGGCGCTAGCGTGCGGCGACCCAGTCGTCGGTGTGCTCGATGGCACCGTCGACGAACGTCCAGGTGATGGCACCGTAGACGAAGCTGTACTCGACCATGTGCGGGTAGTGCTCCTTCAAGGTGTTCTTGACGTTGGGCACATCGAGCTTGACCGCGGCCACCTTGACCCGCTCCATCGTGATCGTGTAGTACTCGACCTCCGTGCCGGTGTCGTCGATCTGATAGAAGTGAAAGAGAACCTCCGGGAACGTCATCCCCTCGGTCACGGCCTTGTAGAGCATCGGCGTGGCACTGTCGACGGCGGCGCGGACCGTCATCCGGCCGTGCTGGCGGACGCCCGACGAGCGACCGGAGTGGATGTCGGTCGGGATATGGACGTCGTGGTCCATCTCGATGATCTCGATGGTGGCTTCGCGGCCGGCGATCTCGACGGAGCCAGGGGCTTCCGCGATATCCATGTAGACAGGAGTGGGCATAGCAGTGCTCTCGCGAGCGGATAGGGTATAGGAGTGCCTGGCGTGTCCGGCGGAGACCGGTCACGGGGCGGGATGAGTGCTGGCGAGGCCAGCGGCTGGCGACGGTCGCCAGCAGGGAGAGGCCGGCGGGCGGACGAGCCACCCGCTGGCGCTACGTGTCTACTTCTTGGGCATCTTGCCCACGAGCGAGAGGCTGATGTCCATCCCCTCGATCTGGAAGTGAGGCTTGATGGCCGTCTGGACGCGGAAGAAGCCAGGGTTGTCTTCGAGCTCGACGACGCGTACCTCGGCGGCCTTCAGCGGGTACTTCGCGACCTGGGCTTCGCTGGGGTTCTCCATCTCGGTGACCAGGCCTTTGAGCCAGCTGTTCAGCTCGCCCTCGATCTTCTGCGCGTCCTTGGTCGCGCCGATGTTCTCGCGCTGGATCACCTTGAGGTAGTGCGAGATGCGGGAGGCCAGGAAGATGTACGGCAGGCGCGCGTTGATCCGGCTGTTGGCTGTCGCGGCGTCGTCGTCGTAGAGCTTCGGGCGCTGCGTCGAGTTGGCCGAGAAGAACGCGGCGAAGTCGCGGCCCTGGTAGTGGGAGAACGGGATGAACCCGAGGTTAGACGCCTCGAACTCCAGCGTCTCAGAGATCGGGACCTCCGTCGGGATCTTGGCTTGCTTGCCTTTGCCCACGTCGTAGAGGTGGACGGGCAGGTCGTCGACCTTGCCGCCCGACTGCGGGCCTCGGATCTGGACGCTCCACCCGTCGCGCTGGAACGCACGCACCATGTTGGTGGCGAACGCGAACGACGAGTTGCCCCAGAGGTAGCGCTCGTGGTCTGTCCCCGTCACCTCCTCCTGGTAGTTGAACGACTTCGTGGGCACCGTGTCCGGCCCGTACGGCAGCCGCAGCAGGAAGCGTGGGAACGTCATGCCGAGGTAGCGTGAGTCCTCGGTTTGGCGGAGGGAGTTCCACTTGGTGAAGTCCGCCAGCTCCATGTACGCCGAGAGGTCGGGGATCTTCTTCCACTCCTCCATGGACTCCTTGCCGAAGAACTTCGGCCCGATGGCACCCAGGAACGGTGCGTGCGCCGAGGCCGCGACCTTCGACACGTCCCCGAGAAGGGCGATGTCCTGCGGCGAGGCGTCGAACTCGTAGTTCGAGACGATCGCTGAGTACGGGTCGGCGCCCGGCTGGTCGTAGGCGTTCGTGTAGACGTGCCGGTAAAGCGGGCTCTGGATGAGCTCGGGCGAGTCCTCGAAGGACTCCCGAAGCGTGTCCTTGGACACGTTGAGAAGCTCGACCTTGACGTTTTTGCGGAAGTCCGTGCGGTCGACGAGGAACTTGAGGCCGCGCCACGCCGACTCCAGCTTCTGCACCTCGGCGCTGTGGAGGATCTTGTCCAGCTGGCGGCTGATGGTCGCGTCGATGTCGGCGACGAGGCCGTCGACGAGG
>JBCDLV010000071.1:0-13202 GCA_038744895.1 Bacteroidota bacterium
ATCAGCGCGTTGGGCGACGTGGCGGCCTTCGCGCGGCGCGCGGGCCAGGTCGAAGGCCGTGCCGTCGAGTACCAGGCCCTTCGCGACGCCGCCAAGGCCCGCTTGAATGCTATCCGCTTTCACGACGCCGATGAGCTGTCGCGCGCTGCAGACCTTCTGCGTCAGTGGCTCGCCCACACGTCCGAGGCGGAGCGACGTCCAGTTCTGCTGGCGCCGACTCCTGTCTGGGTCGCCGTTGGCGTTTGCGCGGTTCTCGGTGTTGTCGGGCTGTTCCTGGGCCGGCTGGGCAGCGGCTGGATGTACGCTGGCATGGCCGCGTTAGGGGCCGCTTTCGCGCTCGTCCCGGTGGCCATCCGCCTGGGGCGGGACGTCGAGCCGCCCGCTAGCCCAGCCGATGCCGCGCGGGAGCAATTCGGCGTGCTCGCAGTGCTCGGACCTGAGACGTGGGACGCGCCCACCGTCCAGCGCACCCTCGACCGCGTCGAGCGCCAGTTGCTCGACCAGAAGGAGAGAACCCTGTGGAAGGACTCCGTCGAAGAGAACGAGCGCATGCTCCTCACGGTCGAGCAGGATCGGGAGGCGTTGGCAGACGAGACCATCCGCATTAGCCGTGAACTAGGCCTGGAAGCACCGACCTCCCCCGAGCAGCTGCACCTGCTCTCCCGGACGATGCTGGCGTGGCAGGAGTCGGCCAGAGACCTCGGTGTCGCCGATGCCACGCGAGACCAGGCGCGCGACGAGTTGGCGGCGGCCCTCGACCTCTTCAACCACCTCCTCGACGGCGTCCCGGCGGTGCCCGTAGCCGACGCCGCAGAGGCCGCCGGCCTGGTGGCCCGGATCGCACGGGAAGAGGACGAGCGCGCCCGCTTGCGCGCGGAGGTGCGTCGCCTGGATACCGCCGCTGGCGTCGCCGCCGAGGCACTCGAAGAGGCCTCCCGGGCGCGCGATGCGTTCTTGCAGAGGATCGGTTTGGAGGAGCCGGCCGCCGACGGCGTCGCCGGCCTCGTGGCCACGTACCCGGCTTACCTGGCAGCCGTCGAAGATGCCGCCCGGTCACGGACCCTCGCCGAGGAGGCCGCCAGCCGGGCCCGCGCGCACGCTCGGTTCACGCCGGAAGCCGACGCCCTCGACCGTGCCGCCCTCGCTGAGCGGAGGACCGCGGCGGAGATGCGCGCCGCGCGCCGTGACGAATGGCTGGAAGAGCGAGCCTCGATTCAAACCCTCGTGGGGGAGGCCCGGCGCGCCAGCGCCCTCGCCACGGCCCACGCCGAGCACGCGCGCGCACTCGACGCGCTGGAAGTGTCCTACGACGAGCAGGCGGATGCGCTCGTGGGACACGCGCTCGCAACGTTCGTGGAGGAGGAGACGCGCGACCAGCACCTGCCCCAGGTGTTCAAGAGGGCCCGCGAGATCCTCAGCGACATCACCGACGACCGGTTCCGCCTGGACTTCGCCGCCGAGGAAGGATCGTTCACGGCGTTCGATACGGTTCGCGGCCGGACGTTTGGCCTAGACGAGCTGTCGTCAGGAACGCGGCTGCAGCTTCTGCTGGCGGTCCGGCTCGCGTTTGCCGAGGGCCAGGAAGTCGGGGTTCGGCTTCCGCTGCTGCTGGACGAGGCGCTCGCCAACTCCGACGACGAGCGGGCCGGCGCGATCGTGGAAGCGGTCCTCCGGCTCTGCCGTCAGGGGAGGCAGGTCTTCTACTTCACGGCGCAGACCGAGGAGGTCGCCAAGTGGCATCGCCTCGCAGAAGATCATCCGGACGTCGAGTGCCGGTTCGTAGGACTCCCCAACCAGGACGCGCTCGCCAGCGTGGACCTGGATGCCACGCCAGCGGAGATCTCCACACGACACGTCCCGGAGCCCGCTGGCGAAAGCCTAGAGGCCTACGCCGATGCCGTCGGGGTGCCGGCGTGGTCCGGGTGGGACGTGCTCGACGCGCTCCACCTGTGGTACCTGCTCGATTACGCCCAAGACCTGTACGCGTGCTTGCGGCGTGGGTACACGACGTGGGGTCAGCTTCGGGCGGCAGGGGAGCGAGGAAAGCCGCTTCCCGTCGAGGTCGCGCGCGTGCGCCAGCGGGCTGAGGCTGTGGCCGCGTGGCAGAAGGCATGGCGCCAGGGACGGGGCAGGCCCGTGACCCAGGATGCCGTCGAGGCCCTGTCCTCGGTGGACCCCGAACTGCGCCCGGAGCTTGTCGACCTCGCCCGACGGGTCGAGGGCGACGCGCTGGCCTTCGTGCTGCGGCTCCGGGAGGGGGATGTCGAGGGCATCCAACCTCGGCAGGTGACTCGGATCGAGCATGACCTGGTCGAGGGGCGTTTCCTCTCGCCGGACCCCTCACTCGACGAGAGCGACATCCGACGTCGCGTCGTGGAGGCGGTGCCGCATCCCGACGCGCTCGACGACGCGCTCGACGTGCTCGCCCGCATCCGCCAGCGGGCCGAGGCGGTTGCGGGATAGTCCGGAGGCGCGGCGGCGGGCCGAGGCGTGAGCTTCTCGGGTCGCGCCGCCTCCCACGCTCCCATGCTCCGCAACCCGTTCACGCCGCCTTGTGGATTCGACATCGCCACGACCAGCATCGTGGGACCGGAAGGTCTCGCTGCGATCTCGACGTGGGGATACCGCCTGGTGGTCCACCCTAACGGGTCGTGCTTCGTCCACGAGACGTACTACGACAAGCGCGAGGGACTGCTCGGGATCGCACGTGAGCCTGCACGCCCGTGCGGAGATGACGCGTCGGAGGTGAGGCAGGAGCTAGACCTGATGCTCCAGGGCCTCAGCGAGCGGCCGCTCCGGTTCTTGGACTACGTCAGCACGCCCGAGTCGGCGTCCGGGGACGGCGCCAGCGGGGTGCCGCCGGATCTCTCCTAGACCCGCTGGCGAACACCCGCTGGCGCTGCTAGAAGGTCCCCCCGAAGTAGATCGCGTTCAGCAGCAGGCCGTCGGTGCCACGCCAGAAGGCCCGAAACGACGGGTTGAGGTCCATCAGGATGACCCGGCCGGCACCGGACCGTCCGGCTTTCAGCGCGGCCGCTCCTGGAAGGCGCGTGCGGATCTCCTGGGAGGCGTAGCCACTGAGGACAGGCGACTCGGTGTAGACGCCCACGTCGATCCCGGACGAGGCTGGGGAGGGCTCGAAGAGGGTCGCCCCGCGCTTGAAGACCGCGACGCGGTCACCGTAGCCGTACGCCAGCGGGTGCGTCGGGTCGAGCTGCACATCGAGGATGCTCCCGCCGAGGGCCCTAGCGCCGCGCGCAGCCCCCCGGGCGGCGTAGGCATAGGCCGTCGTATCCGGCTGAGCCTGGCGAAGCGGGGCTGCCATCAGCCCTGCGCTTGCAGCCCACCGCGCGCCGCCCTGGATGCCGACCAGGACGCCGCCATCGCGAACCCAGCGCCGAATGCGCGCGGTCTCAGTCGAGTCGAGCCCCCCGTAGAAGCCATCTGCCATCACGAGCGTCGTGTACCCATCGAGGTCGGGCAGGTCGCGCGAGTTGATGAGTGAAATGCCCTGGCCGAACCGCTCGCTGAGGAGGTACCAGACCTCGCCTACCCCGTAGGAGCTCGTCCCTTCGCCGGCCACCAGGGCGATCTTGGGCGCGGACAGTACGGACCAGGAGCCCGACCCGAAGTCAGGGCCGGAGGGCGTCAGCCCCGTGTCGATGGCGAAGGCCTCCACGTGGTCCTGTGCGACGGCTCGCGCGACGATGGCGTGGATGGAGTCCGCTGGCGTGCCGGGCGCTCCGGACGAAGTGCGCGTCTGGCGAACGGGAACCACGAGTGTCCCCCGGTCGAAGGTCACCGTGCGGCCACCGGACGCCGACTGGAATGGGCTGTGCGCGACCCGAACACGAGCGCCGGCATCGAGCAGCCGCCGGAGTGCCCGGGGAGCGAAGTACCGGTTCCAGCGAATGGCATAGGCCGCCCCAGCCTGGCCACCGGTAAGGGTGCCCCCATCGAAGGCGGCGTCGGTCTCCGCGCCGAGACGTGGCTGTCGGCTCGTCTCGACCACGTCAGCGCCGTATGCGAGGGGAAAGGTCCAGGCCGAGACATCGTAGAACAGGCTGTCCGTGTACGTGAGCGTCCGCTCCATGGCGGCCTTGACGAGGCGCCCCTGGGGCTGATCGAGTGGGACCACGAGGGCGTTGCCCGCTTGATAGCTGCGCCCGTTGGCATCGACGTCTTCTGCCAGTTCATGCACGCGGATCCGGCTCCGGCGGAGCGTCTGCGCGAGCGCTTGGCCCCTCGTCCGGTGCTCGCCTAGCCCGATCACGTACGCGCCTTGGTGCGGGCGCTCCGCGTAGAAGTCCCGCATGTGGCGAAGCAGCCGGTCCCGCAGCGCCACGGCGGCGCGCAGCGTCGAGACCGACGTCGCCAGCTGGTTGCGGACGCCGAACGCGTAGGTCAGCAGCCCGTTGTTCTCCGTCTCACGCTCCAGCCCTCGGCTGGACGCCTGCTCGAACAGAATGCCGACGGCGCCCTGGACGTCAGGGTACGTCGAGCCCTTACCGTAGTAGAAGTCGTCGAAGCTCTCTTCCGAGTAGTAGAGCGACCCGATGCGGTCGAGCTCCTCGGCGTGATACTCCGCGATGGCACCCGTCAGGTCGATGGTGCCCGCTGGCGTGTTGGGGTTGTTGCGTGATGGGATGCCGGGCTGGAAGAAGAAGGTGGCCTCGCCGCCCATCTCGTGGTGGTCCGTCGAGACCTGGGGCCGCCAGCTTTGCCACCACGTCATGCGGTCTCGGCTCTCGCGGAGCTCCTGCGGCAGCCAGTCCCGGTTGAGATCGAAGAGGTAGCGGTTGGTCCGGCCACCGGGCCACGCCTCGCGGTGCTCCCGGTTCTGCGGGTCGGCGACGGCGGTGCCGCCTCGCCAGCCGTTGACCCAGTCCACGAAGCGGTCGCGACCGTCCGGGTTCATCAGCGGGTCCAGCAAGACGATCGCCTCCGCCAGCTGGCGCTCTACCTCGGGGCCTTGCGCTGCGGCGAGATGGTAGAGCCACACGAGCGCTGCCTCCGTCCCGGTGGCCTCGTTGCCGTGCACCGCGTAGCCCTGGTACACGACGACGGGCATCGTCGCCAGCTGTGCGTCTGATACGGACCCTGGCGCGTCGCTCAGTTGAAGGTTTGCCTCTTGGATGGACGCCAGCTGGGCCTGGTTGGCCGGACTCGTGACGATGGCATGGACGAGGCGGCGCCCCTCGTAGCTCTCGCCGTGGACGCCTGCTCTCACGCGCGGAGACGCAGCTGCGACCGCCTCGACATAGCGAATCACCTCATCCGGCCGTGTGTGACGCTCGCCGATGGTGAAGCCGAGCACCTCGTCCGGCGTCGGGATGGCCGGGTCGTAGGACGCGGTCCCCTCGATCGTGTAGTCGATGGCGAGGGGAACGGTGGGCTGGGCGGCAGCGGAGCCGACGGCGAGCGCCAGCAGGGCAAGAGAGCGAAGAGGCATCGGCGGGGGAGGCGGGCGGACCGAACCTACGCGCGCTGCCCGCTCCTGTCCGCCCGTACCGAACCGCTACTCGCCCTGGGCCAGCGAGTAGGCCCGCTCACCGTCGAACCGGTACAGGTTTTCCGTCTTGATCACGTCGAAGCCGTTCTCGACGAGGCGGCTGAGGAGCGCGACCAACTGCGTGGGCGTGATCGTGTCGTCCGTGGCGACGAAGCGGCAGCGCCAGTGGTCGGTCCAAAACGTCTCCGGGAGGCCGTCTGGGAAGACCTTCACGCCGCGGTTGGTGATCAGCTTGAGGCGAAGGCCGTCGCCGTCCTGTGCCTGCAGCGCGGTCCCCAGGCGGTCCGGCTGGCGATCGCCCTCCGACCAGTCGAGGAACACGTCCACGCCGACCAGCGCCTTCTCCACTGGCGCCGTCGGACGGACGGCCACGGAGACCTCAGCGTCCGTGTAGTGAGCGGCCGGGAGCGCACGTGGCGTCTCGCCCAGACGCTCGATGATGGCATCGGCGAACCCGGCCGTTCCCACGCGCTGCGTGGTGGCCCCGCTGGCGATGTCGCCCGTGTGGATGCCAGCCTCCAGCGTCGCGAGCCAGGCGTTTTCGACGGTCTCGGCGATCCGGTCCAGGTTGAGATGATCCAGCATCATGATGGCGCCGCGCAGAAGCCCAGACGGGTTCGCGATGCCCTGGCCCGCGATGTCCGGCGCGCTCCCGTGGACGGCCTCGAACATGGCCACCTGGGTCCCCACGTTCGCCGAGCCCGCGAGACCGACCGACCCGGTGGCCTCGGCTGCGATGTCCGAGATGATGTCGCCGTAGAGGTTGGGTGCCACGACCACGTCGAATGCTTCGGGCCGGGCGCCGATGAGCGCCGAGCCGATGTCGATGATCTTGTGATCGGCCTCGATGGCAGGGTACTCCGCCGCGATCTCGTCGAACACGCGGTGGAACAGCCCGTCCGTCAGCTTCATGATGTTGTCCTTGGTCATGCACGTCACCCGCTGGCGTCCATGGGCCTTGGCGTACTCGAATGCGTAGCGGACGATGGCTTCGCAGCCGGGCCTCGTAATGAGCTTGAGCGTCTGGGTGACCTCGGTCGTCTGCCGGTGCTCGATGCCCGCGTACGTGTCCTCCTCGTTCTCGCGGACGATCACCATGTCGATGGCGGGCCGCTCGATCCCGACGAACGGGGAGAAGCTCTGAACCGGCCGCACGTTTGCGAACATGCCGAGCGACTTTCGGAGCGTGACGTTGAGGCTCTTATACCCGCCACCCTGAGGCGTCGTGATGGGTGCCTTCAGGAGCACCTTGTGCGTGCGGATCGCGTCCCACGAAGCGGGGGCGATCCCGGACGTGTGACCACTCTCGTACACCGCCTTGCCTACCTGGATGGTCTCGAAGGCGAGCGGCGCGCCGGCGGCTTCCAGGATCCGGAGCGTGGCGTCCATGATCTCGGGCCCGATGCCGTCCCCGTGCGCGACGACGATGGGAATCGGGGTGTCCGCGGCGGACGTGGCGTCAGGGGCGGTGGCGGTCTCGGCGGTCATCCGGAAAGCGGGGCATGGGGCAGCGACTCGGCGTCGAGCCGCTGCGTGACGAGGGCGAGAGGCCAAGCTAGAGTCGTGGTCTGGTCTGTCCGTCCAAGGTGCTGCGAACCTCAGGTGGACTCTGCGGGCGGCCACAGCCCGAGCGCGCGCCGAAGCTGCACGATCTGCCCGAGGTGGTAGGCGTTGTGGTCTGCCGCCAGCAGAAGCTCTCGCAGCAGGGTGTAGCCCGGAGCCCACGCGAACTCTGCGAACAGGTCCCCGCTGGCGGCGAGCGCGAGGAGCGCATCGAAGTCAGCGAAGAAGCTGTCGAGGCAGGCCTCCCAGTCGCCAGCGGAGGCGGGCTGGCGCGGCCAGTAGTCGGCGGGCCAGTCGCGTTCGATGTAGCCGGGATGGCAGAATGCGAGGATGTCGGCCTGCGTGATGCGCAGGTGCTCGGCGAGTTGCCAAAGGGAATGCTCCGCTCCACCCGGTCGTTGGTTGACCGCATGGAGTGGAATTTGGTCGAGGACCGTGTGGGCATCGACATGGGCTTGACGTCCGCGGAGAAGTGCCGTCAGCTCGTGCCGGAGACGATCGTCGGAGGCGAGAGAGGTGGGAGGGGGTTGCATCTGTGGAGGAACCGGGAATCCGGTCCATGTGGAGGTAGTTGTGGGAACGACGATATGCTCAGAGGTTTTGGAAGAGCGTGCACCGCTGGCTCTCCCTAACCGTACTCGCGCTACTCGCTGTCATGGGTGGCACGACGGTGGTGTGGACAGAGGCTGCTCCGGCGCCGATCCATGAAACGGTGCCCTCGGTCGAGGCCGAGGCCGAGGAGGAAGCAGAGCTCGACGGTCCTGAGGACGCCTCGCGTGCGTTCGCGCAAGCTGGCGCAGCAGAGGCAAATCCGCAATACGACGTACAGGCGGATGCCCCGCCGCTGAGGCCTCCGCGCCAGGGGTAATCCCAGGAGACGGCCCGGCCGTCCCTGATGAGGTTCGGTGAGAGACCAGAAATGGATCCACTCGCCCTGCCTGTGGTCTCTTTGCCGATTTCCGCTCTGGATCGGCATGTTCTAGCCCCGTTGCCGGGGTGCCCCACGCTCACAGTGGGGTCACCTGCACCTTCATCCAGCCATGTCATTCCGACCCACTCTTCTTGTCGCGGCCCTCGCACTGGTCGCCGCTATCCCTTCGACAGCTCAAACAACGTCCGACCCGATCACAGCATCTGAAGTCGAAGCCGCTCAGCAGGCCTGGGGCGAGGGCATCGTCGCCATCGGCCAGGTCTTCTCAGATGGAGGCGATTACCGTGCTCGTGCCATGGAGCACATCCTGACGCACTACGCCTACGGCGCCAACCAGACCATTCTTTTCAAGCCGACCCTCGCTGCTGAGGATCAGTTCCGCGGCAGCTTCGCCGGGGCACTGAGCTACTTCGTCGGCACCGAGGGCACCGAGGACGGCGGCTTCGCCATCGCGCCCTACACCGACGTTCGCTGGGAGAACGAAGGCACTGTGATCTCCGAAGATGGACAGATGGCCGTCGCGATGGGGAACTACTTCTTCACGGGCACCGACGGAAACGAGACCAAGGTCGAGTACTCCTTCGCCTACGCGAAGGACCGAAACGGCGACCTGGAGATCCTTCTCCACCACAGTTCGCTCCCCTTCAGCGCCAACTAACCCTGCATGCCCGCAGCGCGTGGCGGCGTGCCGGGCGGCTTCACCTGCTGGCGTTCTCGGAACGCGACAGCTCTCACAAGCTCCCCCAACTGGGGGCCCAGCCCTGAACCAGGGCATCACCTAAACCACCCACGCTCATGTTCACCCGATCCACCCTTTTGGTCGCAGCCCTCGCGCTCTTCGCCACCGGCTGCGCGACAGACACGGCCAACGCCGATAGCACAAGCGACGACGCCACGACCACTGACACCGCCGAGGCCTCGGCGAACCCGATTACCGCTGCCGATGTCGAGGCTGCTCAGCAGGCCTGGGGCGAGGGCATCGTCGCCATCGGCCAGGTCTTCAGCGAAGAGGGCGACTTCAGCGCTCGCGCGCAGGAGCACATCGCGACCCACTATGCCTACGGCGACGAGACCGTCCTCTTCAAGCCGACCCTGGCTGCTGAGGATCAGTTCCGCGGCGATCCTGATGAGGCGCTGAGCTACTTCGTCGGCACCGAGGGCACCGAGGACGGCGGCTTCGCCATCGCGCCCTACACCGACGTTCGCTGGGAGAACGAAGGCACCGTCATCGACGAGGATGGCGACATGGCCGTCGCGATGGGGAACTACTTCTTCACGGGCACCGACGGGAGCGAGACCAAGGTCGAGTACTCCTTCGGGTACGTCCGCGGTGAGGACGGCAACCTGAAGATTGCACTCCACCACAGCTCCCTCCCCTTTAGCGCTCAGTAAACGCTGAAGACGCTTCGCATGGATGATGCCCCGCCGTTGGACGCTGACGGCGGGGCATCCCATGTCATCACGTCGGCGCAGAGGGCGCGCCGGCACTGGTAGGCCACCGTGTCGGATTCGCACGGGGCCTGTCGCCACGCCATCCTGTCGTTCAGACTCCATCGCTGCCCTCCATGAAGCGACTGCTCCTCTCCGCTCTGCCCTGTCTCGTGCTCACCCTGCTGGCGCCAGCGGTCGCCGCGCAGATGTCCCTGGGCAATGACCTGCGTCTCGATCTCGCCGGCGGCGTCCAGCCGCGTGCCAGCATCGGCATCGAAGAGAACGCGACCGACGAGACGCGCTTTGGATTTGGTCTCCGGCGCGCGCGCATCCAGGCCCGCGTTCTGTACCGAGACCTCGGCGGCGTCGAGTACGATGTCGAAGGCGGGTCGGGCTCGGTCGAGAGCGTCGATCTCTTCGCGTTTGCGAACCTGACACCGTCGATTCAGGCGCGGGTCGGCTACTTCCCGGTGGCACAGCCGGCTGGCGGCATCCTGACGCCGTACTTCTTGATCGATGCCGTCGACCGCGCGGCTATCGACGAGCGGTGGCTCTCGGGTACGCTGGGAGGTGACGGACGCGACCTGGGTGCCGACGTGACGTATTCCAGCGGATCCGCGACCGCGTCGCTCGCCGTCCACAACGGGTTCGGGACGTTTCAGCGCGGCACCAACAACTTCCGCGAGGGCATCTCCGGGGACGACGTCGTCAACGGGATCGAGACCCAAGGCCTGGCGGTCTCGTCGGTCCTGATCTACGAGCCGGGCAACGGGCTGGAACTGGGTGTCTACGGCGGCTACAACGGCGCCAACCCGGACCGTACCGACCGGGGCAACGGCGGCCGCGACTACGCCAGCGGAGGGGCGCACGTGTACTGGGGCGCTTCGGCGGGAAGCCAGCCGGTCCGCCTGAAGCTGGACGCTTTAGGAATTCGCTACGCCGACGACGGGCGGGGCGTGCAGGACCAGGCGGGGGCCTCGGCCTTCGGTGCCGTTCGCGTTCTGCAGCACGGCGAAGCCTTCGCCCGTGTCGAGCGCTACTGGAACGACGTGGACCTCACCGGCGACGACTTCGTGACGGCGGGCCTGAGCTACAGCCCGAGCGCGGCGCGAGGCGCGCCCTACCATCGAGCCCGGCTGACGCTCGCGTACCACTACCGGGCGAGCGACGTGCTCGACCAGGCCCATCTCGTGGTTCTCCAGGGCCAGCTGGCGTTCTAGCCAGCGGCCGTTTCCTCTCTCCACCTCCTCTCATGCGCCTTTTCTCTCTCGTCGCGGGTGCTGCATGCCTGCTGGCGGCAGCCCCCGCCAGCGGGGCGCAGACGCTCCTCCAACTCTCCGACGACGCGACCCTCAAGCTCACCGGTGGGATTCAACCGCGCGTCGGCCTCGGCATCGAAGGCGCCGACGACACGGAACGCCTAGGCCTGGGGCTGCGGCGTGCCCGCCTGCAGTTCCGGCTGACGCTGCTCGACCAGGTCGGCATGGAGTACGACATCGACACGACGCCGGGAGACCTTCGCAGCGTGGACCTGTTTGCGTTCTACGACATCAGCGACAACGTCCAGCTTCGCGCCGGACGCCTCCCGCCAGCCCAGCCCCGGGGCTTCGTGCCGACCTCCTACTCCCGCATCGACGCGGTGGACCGCTCGCCCATGGACGAGCGCTGGGCAGCGGGTACCCTGGGGTCCTCGGGCCGAGACCTGTCCGTCGACCTCACCGCCATGTTCGGGGAGACCGAGCTTCAGGTGACCCTCCACAACGGCACCGGCGGCTTCTCCCGGCAGACCGACAACTTCCGCGAGAGCGGCTCGGCGTCGTCGGTGACGCGCGGGACCGAAGAGGTGGCGCTCGCCCTGAGCACGGCGCTTCATCGCGGTGGGCCTTCAGGCCTGTCGTACGGCGGCTTCGCTAGCCTGAACGCGCGTGGGAGTGATCGGACAGCCCTCAGCGACTCCGTCGGGCGCGGGTACGGAGCGGCTGGCGCGCATCTGTACTTCGGCGAGCGCCCCGGCAGCCAGCCTATCCGGATCAAGGCGGAGGTGCTGGGAACGCAGTACCAGTCCGTGGACGGCGTCGTCCAGCGCTCGGCTGGCCTCGGGCTGTTCGGCGCGATCCGGGCCTTCGGGTTCGGTGAGGTGTTCCTCCGTGGCGACCGCTTCTGGGAGGACATCGACACGGACGGCGAGACCTACGGCACGATCGGGGCCAGCTACAGCCCGGCGGCCGCCCTCGGCCGCGACTACCGAGACCTACGGATCACGGGCTCGTACCTGGTCCGCCGCAACGACGACGGCGAGATCGGCCACCTGGTCAAGCTCCAGGGGCAGATCATCTTCTGACCCGCTGGCGGCGTCCGGCGCACTGGTGAACAGTGTTCCACGGCCTGCGTTGCGCGCAGGGTAGCTTCCGCGTGTCTCCCCGGTGCCCGTGCTCGACGTTCTCCTCGCCAGCTTGCTCTCGCCGGTGGTGCTGGCTTTCGTGCTCGGGGCGCTGGCGGTCGTGGTCAAGAGCGACCTGGAGATCCCGGCGCCGCTCTACAAGACGCTCTCGATCTACCTCCTGCTGGCGATCGGCCTGAAGGGCGGCGTGGCGCTCAGCACGACGCCTATGGCTGAGGTAGCCGGCCCGGTCGGCGCGGCGTTCGCGCTGGGAATCCTGACGCCCATCCTGGCCTACGGCCTTCTGCGACGGCTCGGCCGGATGGACCGGACCAACGCGGCCGCGTTGGCGGCCCACTACGGATCGGTGTCAGCGGTGACGTTTATCGCGGCCCAGTCCGTGGCGGCGTTCGCGGGGACCCCCTCGGAGGGCTTTATGCCTGCCCTGGTGGCCGTGCTGGAGGTACCCGCCATCGTCGTGGCGCTGCTCATCGCGTACGCGCGGGGCGAGCGAGCAGGGTCGTGGCGAGAGGCGCTGATGGAGGTGGCCACCGGGCAGAGCATCATCTTGCTGGTCGGCGGAATGACCATCGGCTGGATCGCAGGGGAGGAGGGGACCGCCTCGGTCAGCCCCTTCTTCGTCGGGGGCTTCCAGGGGGCGCTGACTCTGTTCCTGTTGGACATGGGCATGACGGCAGCACGTCGGCTGCGCGACCTGCGCGACGTCGGCGCCTTCCTGATCGGCTTCGGGATTGGCATGCCCATCATCAACGGCGCGCTCGGGGTGTGGGCCGGTCAGATGGTCGGCCTCTCCGTGGGCGGTGCCGCCGTTCTCGGAGCGATGGTGTCCAGTGCCTCGTTCATCGCGGCGCCGGCGGCGATCCGCGTGGGACTCCCCGAGGCCAACCCGGCGTACTACTTGACCGCTGCGCTCGGCATCACGTTGCCGTTCAACCTCACGCTCGGCATCCCGTTGTACCTGACCCTCGCAGGCTGGCTCGCCTAGACCGTCTGCGGACGGACTCCGCGCGAGCAGGAACGGCCTGCTGGCGCCAGCGGAGAGTCCTATCGAGCCACAGAGCCCACCGCGCCGTATCGTGCCCTGTACACCCAGCGTCATGCAGACCGTCCCCCACCGGCTCGTCACCATCATCGCCGAGCGTCACCTCCGCGACAAGCTCGTCGACGCAGTACACCGGCTCGGAGCGACCGGACACACGCTGACGGACGTCGCCGGTGAGGGGTCCCGAAACGCGGGGGGCGGCAGAATCACGGGCGCCAACATCAAGCTCGAAACGATCGTGGCGCCAGCGGTGGCCGAGGGGATCGCCGAGCACGTCGCCGAGCGGTACTTCCAGCACCACTCGGTGATCGTGTACGTCCAG
>JBCDLV010000072.1:0-13063 GCA_038744895.1 Bacteroidota bacterium
ATGTCCGTCGTCGAGCGGCCGTCGAGGCGACGGCCTTCGTCGAGGATCATCTCGCGCATCACGCGGCTCTCGGCCGCCTTGAACGCCTCCTTGACGTCGCCGACGGAGTAGCCCCCGTCGATCTCGTCAGCGGCGTCGTCGCCCTCGCCGAACAGGTCGACGATCAGGGCGTCGCGGATGTCGCGGATGCCGTCGTAGAAGGTCTCCTTGGCGTAGTCCTTCCGCAGGTGCGCGTCGACGTCGTCCTTGATCTTGCCGTAGATCGTCTCGACGAGCTCCTCCGCTGGCGCGACGGTCTCGTACTCCAACGGCGCAGGAGCGCCATGCGCCTCGTCACGCTGGGCGACGAATTCGTTGATGCCCGCGACGATCGTTTGAATCGCCTCGAAGCCGAACTCGAGGGCGGCGACCATGTCCTCTTCGGACACCTCGTCCATCTCGCCCTCCACCATCGCGATGGCGTCGGCCTTGCCGGCCACGACGAGGTCGAAGTCGGACTCGGCGCGCTCGGCGACGGTCGGGAACAGGACGAACTCGCCGTTCACGCGGCCGACGCGCACGTGGGCTGTTGGTCCGTCGAACGGGCTCCCGGAGAGCGAGAGCGCTGCGCTGGCGCCGATGCCAGCGATCACGTCGGCGTCGATCTCCTCGTCAGCGGCGAGGACGTAGTTGAGAACCTGGACCTCGTTCCGGAAGCCGTCTGGGAAGAGCGGCCGGATGGTCCGGTCGATGAGGCGGGACGTGAGCGTCTCCTTGTCGGTCGGTCGGCCTTCGCGCTTGAAGAAACCGCCCGGGAAAGCGCCCTTCGCGGAGAACCGCTCGCGGTAGTCAACGGTGAGCGGGAAGAAGTGCTGGCCGTCCTTGGCGGAACGGGCTGTGACCGCCGTCGAGAGCGTCGTCGTGTCGCCGAGGCGTGTGATGACGGCACCGTCGGCTTGCTTGGCAAGCTTGCCGGTTTCGAGCGTCAGCGTCTTGCCGCCGACCTCGATGGTTTGGATGATGGCCTGGGGTGCAGGCATAGAGAGGTGTGGGGTACGGGCCGGTCTGTTTCGGGCCCTGGTGAGTGCGCGCTGCTGTCCGGGAATCCGTTCTCTCCGCCGCAGGCCGGCAGCGCCAGCGGGCCGCGAGGAGAACCGATTGCCGGGTGCGCAGGCACGCGGGGATGCCGCTCGGGGTATCCGCCAGCGGGCGGGCCCGAACGAAAAACGGCGGCGCCCCGCGGTGGGACGCCGCCGAGGCGGTTATCGCCGGAGCCCGAGCTCGGCGATGATGGCGCGGTAGCGCTCGATGTCGTTCTTGCGGAGGTACGCCAGCAGGCGACGACGCTTGCCGACCATCTTGAGAAGGCCGAGTCGCGAAGCGTGGTCCTTGGTATGCGTCCGGAGATGCTCCGTGAGCTCGCTGATCCGAGCTGTGAAGAGGGCGATCTGGACCTCGGGCTTGCCGGTGTCCTGGCCGCTGGCACCGTGCTTCTCGACGATGCTCTGCTTTTTGTCTTTGGTGATCATGGTCGATCCTCTGCCGATCTACGATACGGGAGAAGACCGTGCTCCCCGATCGGGGTGGGGAGAACAGTCGATTGCGAGATCATCTCGCACATGGTCAAACTAGGCCTAATCGCTCGTGTCGAGCCTCTGCCGGCTCTTCACGCCAGCAGGTCGACATCCTGTAAGTCGCCATCGCTCCCGCTGGCGACGTCAGCAGGGAGATCCACACGGGACGAGCGTGGCTGCAGCGCGAGAGGGTCTTCAGCCACTGCCTCTTGGCTGTCGCACGTGCCACACATCGACTCCAGCCAGAATGGGGGATAAACCGCTGTTACGCTGCGGACCTAGCCTTGCCACCGTTTTGATCGTGACGATCTGATGCGTAGCGAGGACGACGCTAGCGGTACACCCCGATCCCGTAGATGCAGGTGGCTCCTGATTCACATCCGCTGATCCGAATATCGAAGTCATGTCGACCGGTTTCGGTGGCCTGGAAACCCACGATTTCGGACCCACCAGGCTCCATGCTGATGTACGCGTTCTCCTCCGAAGGCGTGTTGACGTAGAGGTCGGGGTCCAGCCCTGACCCTGGCAGCGTATGGAGCACGATGAAGTAGTCCACGCCAGCCTCGAACTCATAGCTAACCGACGTGTCGTTGCCCAGATAGGTGCCGACGATGGTTGGCATGATGGGAGTCATCTCGATGGCTTCTGCCTCCACAGTCGAGGCGTCCATGAGGGATCGCATGGCGTCGCGGGACTCGGTCTGAGCATGAGCGAGGGGCGAAACGAGGATCAGCGTAGCCGCAAGAATGAAGGCGCGCATGGGTATCACGAGGAGTACGCTCGCACGCTACCGACTTGGCCCCTGGGCAGCCTGGGTCCGCCGTTCTATTTCCCGCCCTCCAACAGCCATTTCGCGCGGCGGCGGTCGTCGGCGAGTTGCCTTGTCAGTCCGTCGGCTCCATCAAAGCGGCGCTCATCCCGGATCCGTTCGATCACGTCCACGGTGAGGCGCTGTCCGTAGAGATCCCGGTCGACGTCGAACAAATGAACCTCGATCGTACGCTGGCCGTCAGTCTCAAAGGTTGGACGCCGGCCGATGTTCATCATGCCGGTGACCGCGCTCCCGTCCGCCAAGCGAGCGCGGACGGCATACACCCCCGCCTTAGGGACCAGCTTACGAGCGTCGGTCGGCTCCACGTTGGCCGTCGGGTAGCCGATGGTTCGCCCACGCTGATCGCCGCGCACCACGGTGCCTGTGATTCGGTACGGCCGCCCCAACAGCTCGGCCGCGCGCGCTGCGTCCCCGGCCTCCGCCAGCTGGCGCCGGATCTCCGTGGACGAGACCGTGACATCATCCAGGATTTGCTCGGGGATTACGTCAACGGAGAAGCCGAGTCCTGGGCCCATTGCGTCCAGGAGGGCTCGGTCCCCTCGGGCTTTGCGGCCAAAGCGGTGATCGTAGCCAATCACGATCTCGCCCATGCCCACCTGATCCACGAGCACGTCGCGGATGTAGTCCTCGGGCTCTAGGAGGGACAGGTCACGTGAGAAGCGGATCACGACGAACCGCTCAACGCCCAACTCTTCGAGGGCATCGGCGCGTTCCGCCAACGTCGTGAGAAGCGGGATCGGATGTCCCAGAAGCACCGCCCGCGGGTGCGGGTCGAACGTGACGACGGTCGGCACTCCGCCGATATCTGCGGCTCGCTCGACGAGGTACCGGACGATGGCCCGGTGGCCGAGGTGGACGCCATCAAACGTCCCCGTCGTCACCACGGACTGGCGGTTCGTCTCGATGCCGTCGCCGATCTCACGCGTCATGGCATCGGCGCCTCGCCCCGGACGCAATCGACCAGCGCGTCCAGTTGCCATGCCTCCGCCACTTCGAACGGGCCGATGGCTTCCCGTCGCAGTGCGACCAGGTGGCCTCCGACCCCGAGCGTCTCGCCGAGGTCGTGTGCCAACGAGCGGATGTACGTCCCCTTGGAGCACTCCACGCGAATGTCGAGGTCGTCCCCCCGGCGGTCTGTGATCTCAAACGCGAACACGGTGGTTGGGCGAGGCTCAATCTCGACCGTCTCCCCTCGTCGGGCTTTTTTGTACAGCCGCTCTCCTCCTTTCTTGATCGCCGAGTACACCGGCGGGACCTGCAGGATCTCGCCTGTAAGCCCCTTGAGCGCCTCGCTGATCGCGTGGTCTTCGACCCCGCTGGCATCGCGCTGCTCGACGATGGGCGTGTCGGCGTCGTAGCTCGCCGTGGTCTGACCGAGCCGGACCGTCCCCGTGTAGGTCTTGGGCAGTCCCATAAACCGATCCTGCTGGCGCGTTGCTCCGCGGCCGACCAAGCAGATCAGGAGCCCGGTGGCCATCGGATCAAGCGTCCCGGCGTGGCCCACTTTCTTGACACCGACAGCCCAGCGGACCTTCTTGACGACGCCAAACGAGGTCATCCCGCTCGGCTTGTCCACGAGGATCGCAGCAGGCTCGATTGGGGACGCCAGCGGGTCCGCTTCAGTCAGAACGCGGAGGTCACTCACGAGTCTGTGCACGCAGACGAGGATCGGCCAGCACGTGCGGGGTGCCGCCGCAGAGGGCTCGTTTCACGCTAGTACTCTCCGCGCGACGGGGCCTCGGCGTCCTCCGTTGGCGTGTCTGCGTCGCCTCGCTCGGCAGCGATCTGGGCGAACAGCTCATCCATTCGCTCACGCCGTTGTGGGCCCTCATCGAGGAAGAACCGAAGCTCCGGTACCCGCTTGAGCTGGTGGCGGATACGGGCGGCGAGGGCCTTGCGGATCTCACTCGACTGCCGGTCGAGGCGAACGATGGCCGCCTTGCGATCTGCGTCTCCAGAGCCGAGGACTGACACATCCACGTAGGCGATGCCGAGGTCATCGGTCATCCGAACACCGGTGACGGTGACGAGGGAAGCACCGTCGAAGTCGTGCTGGAGCAGGTCGGCCACCTCTCGCTGAATCATGCGGCCGACGCGGTCTGTGCGGATAGACATGAGTGAATGGTTCGTGGTTGAGGGCTCAGGCTCCCCTGTTTGACGGTTTACGACCAAACAGGGGCTCCGGCTTCTAAACGGCCAGCGTTCGCTTCTCCTCTGTAACCGTGTAGGTCTCGAACTGGTCGCCGATCTTGATGTCGTTGTAGTTCTTGACCGTGATGCCACACTCGTACCCGGCGGCCACGTCCTTGACGTCGTCCTTGAACCGACGGAGGGTGTCGATGACGCCCTCGTAGATGACGACGCCGTCACGGACAATCCGTACCCGGTCGTCGCGGGACACCTTGCCCTCGACCACGTACGAGCCAGCGATCGTTCCGACGCGTGGGGCGCGGAATGTCTCCCGCACCTCGATGGTCGCGGTAACGGCCTCCTTCTCTTCGGGGTCGAGAAGGCCTTCGAGCGCGTCGCGGACATCGCTGATGGCCTCATAGATGACCGAGTAGAGGTTGATGTCTACGCCTTCGCGCTCGGCCACGGAGCGGACGCCGGCGACCGGGCGAACCTGGAAGCCGATGATGATGGCGTCCGACGCCGTCGCCAGCATCACGTCCGACTCCGAGATCGCGCCGACGCCGGAGTGGACGATCGCTACGGCCACCTCGTCGTTGGAGAGCTTGAGAAGCGAGTCACTGAGAGCCTCGACCGAGCCGCCGACGTCGGCCTTGACGACGACGTTGAGGTTCGTGATGCCCTCCAGCTTGATACGTCGGGACAGATCCGCCAGCGTGACGTGGCGCCGCTGGTGAAGCGTCTGCTCGCGGAGGAGCTGCTGGCGCTGGGCGGCGATGTCGCGAGCCTGGCGCTCGTCTTCGAGGACGACCAAGCGATCGCCCACGTCGGGAGCGTCGCTCAGACCAAGGACCTGGACGGGGGTGGACGGCTCGGCCACCTTGACCCGCTCGTCGCGCTCGTTGAACATCGCCCGGACACGCCCAGAGGTCATGCCGACCACGTAGGTATCGCCCTCTTCGAGCGTCCCGTTTTGGACGAGGACGGTCGCGACGACGCCGCGGCCCTTGTCGAGCCGGCTCTCCACCACGGTCCCGACGCCGTAGCGGTCCGGGTTGGCCGTGAGCTCCAGGAGGTCGGCTTCGAGCTGGACCTTTTCGAGCAGCGAGTCGACGTTGGTGCCCTTCAGGGCTGAGATCAGCTCGCACTGGACCTGGCCGCCGTACTGCTCGACCTGCACGCCCTGCTCGGCGAGCTGAGCCATGATCTTGTCCGGGTTCGCGGTATCGCGGTCGATCTTGTTGATCGCGACCACCATCGGGACTTCAGCAGCGCGCGCGTGGTTGATGGCCTCGATGGTCTGGGGCATCACCTCGTCGTCTGCGGCGACCACGACGATGACGAGGTCGGTGACCTGCGCGCCGCGTGCACGCATCGCGGTGAACGCCTCGTGACCCGGTGTATCGAGGAAGGTCAGCTTGCGGCCTTCATCGGTCGTGATCTGGTACGCGCCGATGTGCTGCGTGATGCCGCCCGCCTCGCCCGCGACCACGTTCGCCTCGCGGATGTGGTCCAGGAGAGAGGTCTTGCCGTGGTCGACGTGGCCCATGATCGTGATGATCGGTGGGCGATCCACGAGTACATCGTCGCCATCGTCCTCCCCGATATCGAGCTCTTCGTCGACTTCGGTCATGAACTCGACCTCGTAGTCGAACTCATCCGCCAGCAGGGTGATGGAGTCAGCGTCGAGGCGCTGGTTGATGGAGACCATCATGCCCAGCGCGAAGCCCTTCGAGATGACCTCGTTGACCGGCACGTTCATGGCCTCGGCGAGATCGCCCGTGGAGATGAACTCCATCACGCGCAGGACGGAGGCCTGCTCCAGCATCTGCTGCTGCTGTGCCTCGCGGATCGCGGCGCGCTCGTCGCGGCGGGCGCGGCGGCGCTTCTGGCGTGTGCGCTTGCCACCAGAGCCCGCGGTGCGCTGGAGGGTCTTCTGGACGTTCTTCTGAACCTCGTTCTGGTCCACCTCCTTGCGCCCCTTCTTGCCCTTCTTGCCGCGACCGGGCTTCCCGCTGCCAGCAGATCCGGGCACCGGGCCGGCGTCGGCCGGTTCCGCCTTGCGCTTGCGCTTGCGTCGGCGGCCGGACTCCAGGCCTGAGATATCGATCTTGCCCAGCACCTTCGTGCCGGACAGTGCGTAGCGATCCGCGCGCACGACGCCGCCAGAGTCTGCTGCTGGCGCTGGCTCGTCGACATCCATTTCGCCCGGCGTCGACTCGCCGGAGCTCCCCTCCGCGCCCTCGCCCGGGGCAGGCGCCTCCGGTTGCGCCTCGGCGGGCGGAGGTGCGTCTGCCTCTGGCTCCTGGGAAGCTGTTTCGGCAGCCACTGGCTCGGGAACGGACTCTGCCGCCTCTGCCTCCGGCTCCTCCGCGACTGGCTTCTCCGCTGCTGGCTCCGCAACGGGCTCCGGTGCCGGTTGTGCCTCGACCACCGGCGCAGGCTCCGCTGGCGCCTCGACGACCGGCTCCGCTGGCGACATGGGAGCCTCGGCAGGCTCTGGGGGTTGCACAACGGGCTCCGCTGGCGACACGGGAGCCTCGGCAGGCTCCGCGGCAGGCTCGTCGGATGGCGCCTCCGTGCCCATCTCGGCGGGACCCGTCTCTTCGACGGCAGCCTCTTCGGCCGCGGCCGCCGCGGCTTCCTTGGCCGCCAGTTGGTCGCGACGCTCGCGGACCCGGGCCTTGGCGTCTGCGTCGTCCGAGAACGCCTCGATCAAGGCATCGTGCATCTCGGGCTCCAGCCGGGCGTTGGGGTCGCCAGCGGTGAGCTTCGCGTCGAGGGTGAACTCCTTCTCTTGCAGGAACGACACAATCGTGTCGGTCGCGATGTTGAGTTCGCGGGAGGCCTTGAAGAGCTGAACGCGCTTCGGCTTGTTGGAACGTCGCTTGCGCGGGGTGGGCATGCGCTGGGTCGGGGGCGTCGGGCCTGGGGTTTTCGAAAGTAGGGCGGTCTACGCCGCCGGATCGTCAGCTTCGGTGAAGGTCGGTGCGTCCTCGCCCTCTGCTGCGGGCGCCTCAGCGCCTGCGGAGGCGTCTTCTGTTGGTTCGTCGCCAGCGGGTTCGGCAGGCTCTGCGCCAGCAGGTTCGGCAGGCTCTGCGCCAGCAGGTTCGGCAGGCTCTGCGCCAGCAGGTTCGGCAGGCTCTGCGCCAGCAGGTTCGGGCGGGTCGATCTCAATGCTGGCGGCCAGGTCGCGGACCACACCGGCGTGCTCTCCGTCACTGGCACGCGCCTCTGGGTCTTCGAACTCGGCCTCCATGAGCCACGTGATCTTCTGTGCCTGCTCCTCCGTGAGGCCCGTGCGGCGCGCCAGTTCGGACGGCTGGAGCTCCAGAACGGCTTTCGCGGTGTCGCAACCGATGTCCTTGAGCTTTTGGATGATCGGGCCTGGGATGGCATCGGAGAACTCGTCGATGTCGACGTCTTCCTCGTCGGCCTTGATGTCGCGGTACACGTCCAGCTCGTAGCCAGAGAGCATGGACGCCAGTCGGATGTTCTGGCCACCGCGACCGATGGCCATGGAGACCTCATCCGCGGGAACCGTCACCCGCGCTCGGGGCGGGTCCAGGTCGTCGTTGAGCTCGACCGCGATCGGCTTGGCAGGCGCCAGCGACCGCTTGATAAAGTCGATGGTGTCCGGCGTCCACGGCACCACGTCGATGTTCTCGCCCTGGAGCTCACGGACCACGGCGTGGATGCGCGACCCCTTGACGCCGACGCAGGCGCCGACCGGGTCGACGCGCTCGTCGTGCGAGATCACGGCCATCTTGGCGCGCTCGCCGGGAAGGCGAACGATTTTCTTGATCTCGATGATGCCGTCGTAGATCTCGGGCACCTCGAGCTCGAACAGGCGCTCGATGAAGACCGGTGCTACGCGACTGATCCGGACCTGCGGACTAGATCCCGCATCGCGGTCCACGTCCAAGACGACTGCGCGAAGCATGTCACCTTTGCGGTACCGGTCCTTCGGGATCTGCTCGCCACGAGGGAGCACGAGCTCCGTCTTGTTGTGGAGCACCAGCACCTCGCGGCGGCGCGTCTGATAGATCTCGCCGACCACGATCTCATCCACGAGCTCCGAGTACTCCTTGTGGATGTTCTCCTTCTCGATGTCGCGGATCCGCTGGCGAAAGGTCTGGAGCGCGGCCTGGACCGCGCGGCGGCCAAAGTCGTCGATCTGAATCCGGACCGCGACCTCGTCTTCGATGTCGTACTCCTCGTCGATCTCAACCGCATCCGCGTACTCGATCTGGAGGACGGGGTCTTCGAGGTCGTAGTCCTCGACAACCTCTCGGACGTGAAGGATCTGGTAGTCCCCGTTGTCCGGGTTGAAGACAATCTGGAACGCCTCGGGATCGTCGGCTCCGTACCGCTTCTTGATCATCGCGCGGAACACGTCCTCAATGATGACCTGTAGCGTGTCTCGGTCGATATCCTTCTCGCGCGCGATCTCAGCGAAAGAGGAAACGAGGACGGTGCTCTGCATAGGTGGATTGGGGTCAGGTGTCAGGCAGCGCTACCAGGGCAGCGTCACGCGGGCCTCGCGGATGGCGTCGAACGGAATGGGGGACGCGTCGGCGTCGAGCTCTAGCGCGTCATCGTGGACCGCCTTCAGCTCGCCTTGAAGTGCCTCCGTACCTCCGCCAGCAGTCTCGTAGGTGACGTCCAGGACACGGCCGACGTGCTTGGCGTACTGGCGCGGATCGGAGAGCGGCTGCTCGGCACCCGGCGTCGAGACATCGAGCCGGTAGCGCCCTTTGACCACGTCCTCCGTATCCAGCAGGAAGGACAGCGACCGGCTGAGCGCTGCGAGATCGTCGGCATCGGCGCTGGACTCACTGTCGGCATAGACCGAGACCACGCGACTCCCCTGGTAGCCGCGCACCTCGACGCCGACCACGAACAAGTCGGTACCGCTGGCGGCCTCCTCCGCGAGGACGCGGATTTGGTCAGCGAGAGAGTCGGTGGAGGCGAGTGCGGACACGAACGCGGTGGGAGGAGACGGAAAACGCCCGTTCGGCGGAACGGGCGTCGCTCGAGCGGTTGGCCGGGGCTTGGACCCGGGCAAGGCGCCAAAAACAACGGGAGGCGGGGTCTCCACCTCCCTACGCGCTCCGCAGAGGAGCATCCAGAAGGTACGGCCGGGGGGGCCGTACCGCAATCGACCAACGCCGCCCTGACCTGACTGATCCGGCGATCTGTGTGGAGTCTCCGTTATGCTTTCGAGCGCTCTCGGCGCAAATACTCGGGCGGCCAACGGAGGTGACCGCGATTCCAGTGGGAGGTCCCATTGGCGGCTGTGCCAGCCTACCCTGCGTTACACGCCAGCGGAGATTCGCTGTCGCAATCGACCGCTGAGGCGTCGATCGCTCGGCGCGGACGCGCAGGGGGCGATGCGTCTCTCTTGTCGGGGTTCATGCACCCGGTGGCCGACGCCAGCAGCCGCGTCGGACGCGACGGGCACGATCGCCAGCGGGCTTGCCCGGACGCATACCCCGCTGGCGCCTACGCGAGAACGCCTCCGGTATAGACCGTGTCGCGGAGCTGCGCGGGGTCGGCGTCCGGGAAATCGGCCATGGTGTGGAGGCCTCGGCTCTCGTGGCGACGCTGCGCACACGACACCACGAGGTGCGCCACGGCAGCCAGGTTGCGCAGCTCGCAGAGCTCTGCCGACAGCACCGTCCGCTGGTAAAACTCCTCGGTTTCGCGGTAGATGAGGTCGATTCTCCGCGCGGCACGACCCAGTCGCAGTTCACTCCGGACGATGCCCACGTAGCTCTGCATCACACGACGGAGCTCTTCTCGGTTGTGACGGACCAGCACCCACTCGCGCGCATTCTCGGTGTTTGACTCGTCCCAGTCTGGGATGCGCTTTTCCCACGCGATGGCGGAAGCCCGCTGGCGGGCCGGCTCGACGGCACGCTCCGCGTAAACCAGAGCTTCCAGCAGCGAGTTCGAGGCCAGCCGGTTGGCGCCGTGCAGGCCCGAGCACGTGACCTCGCCACACGCGAACAGACCCGCAATCGACGTCCGCGCCTCTGTGTCTACGACGACACCGCCGCAGGTGTAGTGCGCCGCGGGAACGACCGGGATCGGCCCCTTGGTCATGTCGATGCCGTGAGCCAGCAGCGTCTCGTGGATGTTCGGGAAGTGGCCCAGAGTGGCGTCCCGGTCGTTGTGGGAGATGTCGAGCCAGACGTGCGGCTCACCCCGCTTCTTCATCTGGTCGTCGATGGCGCGGGCCACGACGTCCCGCGGGGCCAACTCCTCGCGGTCGTCGTAGGCCGGCATGAAGCGCTCCCCGCCCAGGTTCGTCAGCAGCCCGCCGTCGCCACGGACCGCCTCCGTGATGAGGAAGCTTCTCCCCCCGAAGTCCGCGCCCGGCAGGTACAAGCTCGTCGGGTGGAACTGGACGAACTCCATGTTCGCGATCTCAGCGCGCGCGCGGTACGCCATGGCAATGCCGTCCCCGGTGGCCACGACCGGGTTGGTCGTGTGCTGGTACACCTGACCGGCACCGCCCGACGCCAGCAGGGTTGCCTTGGCGAGGACGGTCCCCACGGTGCCTGCTTGCACGTCGAGCACGTAGGCACCGAAGCACTGGATCTCACCTCCCGTATCGACTGACTCTCCGAGTTGGTGCTCCGTGAGGAGGTTGACCGCGAAGTGGTGCTCGAGCACGGTGATGCGGTCGTCTCGGCGAACGGCCGCCAGCAGGGCGCGCTCGACCTCCCGGCCTGTCATGTCGGTCGCGTGGACGATACGGTCGGCGGAGTGGCCTCCCTCGCGACCCAGGTGCAAATCGCCATCGGGATCCCGGTCGAACTGGGCGCCGAGGTCGATGAGGTCGCGCACCCGCTCTGGGCCTTCGGTCACCACCATCCGGACGACGTCTTCGTGGCAGAGCCCGGCACCTGCTACCAAGGTGTCTTGAACGTGATGATCCGTGTCGTCGGCGGGGTCCATGACGGCCGCGATGCCGCCCTGTGCGTAGTTGGTGTTGCTCTCAGCGGAGTCCTTCTTGGTGACGATGCAGACGGTCCCGTATTGGACTGCACGCAGGGCAAACGAGAGTCCAGCGACGCCGGACCCGATGACGAGAAAATCGAAACGCTGACGCATCCTTCCGAGGTTTTCGGAAGGTTAACGCCAGGATGCCCGCTTATTGCTGCGTCAGCACGATGTCGATCGTGTCGATGTAGATGCTCGTGACATCTTCGTACCCAGAGTCCGTTCCGACGAGCAGCCAGACCTGCCCGTCGGAATCTGCGTCCACCGTGAGCTGGCCGTCTAGGATCATGAGTGTCTTGGGAACGGACGGCCCATCACCCGAGCACGTCCCTCCGTCCGCAGCGACGTCGCCGATGCTGATGCCGTCAGCTCCGCGACTTTGCAGGTTCTGTCCGCCGATGTCGATCGAGAGCACGTTGCCAGCGGTCCCGTCTCGCGTGGCCGGAACAGTCGTGGGTTCTGCCGAGCTGGCACCCAGCTTGACAACCACCGCCTCACCAGGAGGGCCACCTGGCCCGTCGCAGCCAGCTCCATAGGGCGTTCCGATGACCACGGAGCCGCTCAACACGTAGGTCGCGCCGGGGACCAGTCCCGATACACGTCGTTTCGCGTACATCAGCAGGTCGTCCGAGACATTTTTGCCCCGCAGGTAAAGGGCACCGTCGCTCCCCTGGAAGCCGTCAGGACTCGGACGGTGCTCGAAGACGAAGCCAATCTCTTGGAGCATATCGTCGTCGTAGTCCGCGATGTCAGCGGTCCATCCCTCGGCGCTGGTTGCAAACGAGAACGACGTGCCGCCGTCGTCGGACGTGCCACTGTCACACGCGCCGAGCGCTAAGGCCAGTGCCACCATCATGCCGACGTTTCTGACAGATCGCGGGAAGAAGACCATGGCAGTTGAGTTGATGCGAGGGGGTACGGTGCCCTGGCTCTGACGTGGGTGACGTGCGAACGAAGCCGATTCGCTCGGCAGGGCTGTGGCACCCAAAGTGAGCCGTGCCTCCCCATCTCTCGGTGGCTGCTGGTAGCGTTTCGATGGGACGATTGTCTACCTCCACGGGTGTCCTCCTCTCCAGGCCCTGTGCCGCTCTCCATGGGGGCTTCGCTAGCGGGAGCACGCGGGATGCCACCGGCTGGAATCCAGACACCCGCTGGCGGCGGTGCGGATCCAGCCTACTCGCTAACCTGCTGGCCCGTCTCCTGGAGGAGGTACGCTTTGATGAAGGGCTCCAGGTCTCCGTCCATGACGCCCTGAACATCCCCCACCTTCACCTCGGTGCGGTGGTCGTTGACCATCGTGTACGGCTGGAAGACATAGCTCCGAATCTGGGAGCCCCACTCGATCTTCTTCTTGCCCGCCTCCTCTGCATTCTTCGCCGCCTCGCGGATCTCCTGCTCCAGGGCGTAGATCCTCGACTTGAGCATCTGCATCGCCCGGTCGCGGTTCTGGAGCTGGCTCCGCTGCTCCGTGGATTCAGCCGTGACGCGCTCTTCCTGCCCGTTCGACAGGGTACCCGTCCAGATGTAGCGCGCTCCA
>JBCDLV010000073.1:0-12784 GCA_038744895.1 Bacteroidota bacterium
CCCCGTTACTCTCTTCCAAGCCAACGGGGACTGCGAGCCGGCGCGCAACGTGCTTCGCCTGAGGCTGCAACCCAACGAAGGCTTCCGGCTGGCGTTCGACGTCAAGACCCCGGGGTCGGGCTTCGGCGTGACCACGCGTGAGCTGGCCTTTCGCTACGAGGACACGTTCGGCGCTTTCCCCGACGCGTACGAGACCCTTCTGCACGACATCGCCCAGGGCGACACCACCCTGTTCGTCCACGCCGAGGAGGCCGAAGAGGCCTGGCGTGTCTACGGTGACCTCCTTGACAACGAGCAGATCGACGTCCATCCCTACCCATCCCGTACATGGGGCCCGGACGCTGCGGGTACGCTCATCGAGGCCCCGCCAGCGGAGCAGACGGGCGAGCCCATCGAGAACTGCTGACCGCCCTCATGGCTGCTGACCTCATCGTGCTTCCATCGCCGCAGGCCGTCACAGAGGCACTCGCCGATCGCACGGCGACCGCACTCCGCACTGCGCTTCAGGAGAAGAATCGCGTCACCCTCTGCGTGACGGGCGGCTCGACGCCACGTCCAGCCTACCAACGGCTGGCCCAAGCCGATGGCATCGAGTGGAATCGGGTGCATCTCTTCTGGACCGACGAGCGATCCGTGCCACCCGACCACCCCGAGAGCAATCACGCGATGGTCGCCGAGTCCCTGATTCGACCGGCGTCGATCCCCGAGAGCAACATCCACAAGATGCCTGGGACATGCCCTCCCGATCAGGGCGCCGCGATCTACGAGCAGGCCCTCGCGCAGTTCTTCGGCGACGACTTGTGGTTCGATGTGCTCCACCTGGGCATGGGCAGCGATGGACATACGGCCTCTCTGTTTCCGGGCACTGACGCCCTCCACGAAACCCAGCGCCGCGTATCGCCCGGGCTGGCTCCCGACGGCGCCCCCAGTCGCCAGCGGGTGACGCTCACCTTTCCAGCGCTCTCGCGGTCGGGGCTATGCTTGATCGCTGCGACCGGCGCAGGCAAGAGAGACGCGTTCTCGTCGGTGCTGGATGCGTACGACGGGGCGGGTGATCCTCCTCCCGTCGCGCAGGTGGCCGTCGAAGGCGAGTTGACATGGCTCGTCGACCGCGAGCTGGCCCAGGACATCGCCGACGACTGAGGAACGGGGCACGCGTTAGAGCGGGAGCAGCCTTGGGTCTACCTGAGACTCCATCGTTCAGGTCATGTCTCGGATCCGGGAGCCTCTCGTCGCAGAATCGCCGCAGGTAATCGCGCGCGTTCCCGAGGCTGCAATTCAGGATGCCTGGGTGCGTGGCCTGTTCACGGCCGATGGGCTCACAACGACGGAGGGCGCCAGCGTGACCATCGTGGATCGAGGTCGGCTGAACACAGACTCCGGTCCAGACATCACCCATGCGCGCGTTGTCGTAGACGGGATGTTGTGGGCAGGCGACATCGAGATCCACCGGACCAGTGCCGAGTGGGAGGCCCACGGCCACCAGAGAGACCCGGCCTACGACCGCGTCGTCCTCCACGTCGTCCTCGCCGCAGATCGTCACACGGGGACCTTGCGGCGCGCTGACGGGTCGGCCCTGCCCGAGCTGGTGCTGCTTCCCCATCTCGACCGGTCGCTGCGATCGCTGCTGAGCGCCTTTGCGCAGGCGCCGAGGGCTCGCCCCCTCTGCCCTCCACGACCCGCTGGCGCCAGCCCGGCCGAGACGCGCGAGTGGGTCCAGTCCCTCGGACTGGCGCGGCTTCGCCAGCGGGCGGCTGCTCTGGGCCACCGCTACACGAGACGTCCTGATCTGGAGCGCCTCCTGATTGTCCGCGCGTTTCGCGCACTCGGCTACGCCGCCAACGCCGACGCGTTCGAGATGCTCGCCGAGCGCGTGGATCTCGCCTGGCTGCGCCAGCAGGACGCGGATGCGATCTACCAGCACCTCCTCGACGCCTCGGGACTGCAGCCCTCCACCCTCTTCGAACCGGCGTCTTCCGCCCAGACATCGCCTCCACCCATGCGCCGGGAGGCGTGGAAGCGAGGCGGCCGGCCCGCGAACCGACCTGCACGTCGGCTGGAGCAGGCTGCCGCGTGGCTCTCACCCGGTGGCCCTTTCCGATCCGACGGACTGACGGTGCTGTCGGAGGCATTGCGAGCGGGCGTCGACGACGCCCTCGACGTCCTCCGCGTCGATCCGCCAGCGGGCCATCATCGGCTGGGTCAGAGCCGAGCGCAGCAGGTGCTAATCGACGCCGTCCTTCCGGTCTTGCTCGTGCATTCCGAGCACGAGGAGGACAACCCGCTGGCGGATCAGGTCATCGCGGCGTACCGGGCACTCCCGGGTCCGGACGACCGCGTCATTCGATCCTTCGAGGCGTCCGGGTTCGTGCCGGGCTCCGCCCTGGAGGCGCAAGGGCTTCACCAGCTGGCGGAAGGCCGATGCGACGACAGCGATTGCTCACGCTGTGCGGAAGCCACCACACCATGGACCACGTCCTGAGCGGGTGAAAAGGAGGCTGAGGGCTGAGAAAAGCAACTCCGGAAAGTCCTGACGGTATGATCTTTCAGTCCCGACTGAAAGTTTCGATGCCTGCCACCGCCGTCGCGCCTCCTCCGCCCGCGCCCCTGCCTTCCCCGCCAGCGGGGCTCGCGGCCATCCAAGCGCCTGTGGACGCCGACTTGCGGGTGTTCCGGAGTCACTTCCGGGAGGCGATGCGGTCCAGGGTTCGGCTCCTGGACACGGTGGTGCAGTACCTGCTCAAGCGCAAGGGGAAGCAGATCCGTCCCACGCTCGTCCTGCTCTCTGCCGAGTTGGCTGGCGGCATCACCGAGCGCAGTTACCGCGCGGCGACCCTGGTCGAGCTCCTCCACACCGCGACGCTCGTCCACGACGACGTCGTCGACGAGGCCGATACGCGCCGAGGCGTCGCGTCCATCAATGCGCTGTGGCGCAACAAGGTGGGCGTACTCCTCGGGGACTACCTCCTGAGCCGCGGCCTCCTGCTGGCGCTCGACGACGGCGACTACGATCTGCTGCACATCACCTCCGACGCGGTTCGCCGAATGTCCGAGGGCGAGCTTCTCCAGATCGAGACCGCGCGCCGGCTCGACATGACCGAGGAGCGCTACTTCCAGATTATCGGCGACAAGACCGGGTCTCTGATCGCCGCCTGCATGGCCTCAGGAGCCGCCAGCGCCGGAGCAGACGAGGCGTGGGTCGAGCAGGCCAAGACCATTGGCGAGACCATCGGGCTGGCGTTTCAGATCCGCGACGACCTGTTCGACTACGACGCCGACGCCGCGGCCGGAAAGCCCATCGGCCTGGACCTCCAGGACCGCAAACTGACCCTCCCGCTCATTCTCGCTCTCGACCGCGCCGACGCCGCGACGGCCAAGCGCATCCGCAAGATCGTTCGCAAGCGGAAGAAGAGCCGAGCCGAGGTCGCCCAGGTCGTCCGTTTCGTAGAGTCCTCCGGTGGCCTGTCGCAGGCCAGAGACCGAATGGAAGAGCTCGCAAACGAGGCGGCAGATGCGCTGCGCCTGTTCCCGGAGTCCGATGCGCGTGAGGCCTTGATCGGTCTGTGCGCCTACGTGGTGGCCCGCTCGCGCTAGCACGGCGAGCCGAGGCCTGAGGGGTTAGACTGCGAGCCCCCTCGTGTCCATGACTGCTCATCTCATCGGTACCGGATCTGGCAACGCCGGGCCCGAACGAACCACCACGATGCTGGTCGTCGAGCACGATGGGTACACGGTCCTGGTGGACTGTGGAGGCGACGCCGCCCAGCGCATGCAAGCGTGCGGCCTCGACCCGCTCGGCCTCGACGCGCTCATCCTCACGCACGAGCATCCAGACCACATCGGGGGCTATCCGCTCCTGATCGAAAAACTCTGGCTGATGGGTCGCCGAGAGCCGATCCCGGTCTACGGTCCGGCGCCGACACTGACGAAGGCGCGCGCGCTGTTCGCCGTCTTCGACACAGACAAGTGGGAGGATCTGCCGACGCGGCGGTTCACGAACGTCCCGATGATCGAGCACGCAGGCGTGCTGCAAGTCCCCGGCCTCCAGGTCACGGCCTCCCCTGTCGATCATCCCGTGCCCACGATCGGGCTTCGGTTCGAGACCGCCAGCGGGGCTCTCGCCTACTCGTGCGACACGGCCGAGAGCGACGCCGTCGTCCGCTTGGCTGCGGGCGCCGACGTGCTAATCCATGAAGGCACCGGGTCCCTCGCGGGTGTTCACAGCTCGCCAGCGGAAGCGGCTGGCGTTGCCAAGCGGGCCGAGGTACGGCGACTCGTGCTGGTCCATGCACCCGCTGGCGCGCGCGACGCCGATCTTACAGCAGCGCGCGAAACATTCCCTGCCACCGACTGGGGCACCGACGGCGACGCCGTCGACTGCGTTAGCGGATGACGGTCACGAGGTCGGGTACCACGAACGCCTCCGGGTAGCGGCTGCGCACGAGAGCCAGAGCGACATCGGCTTCCTCGCGTGTCGCGAACGCACCCATGCGGACTCGGTAGTACGGTTGCTGGTATCCGACGATGACCTCCATCTCCTCCGGAGCGCCAGGACTCGACTGCGCGCCTTCCCACCAGTCGACCGCCTCGCCACGCACGCGCTCGGCCGTGTCCCGATTCGAACTCGTGAAGACCTGCACTCGGTAACCGTCGACCTGCTGAGGGGTCGGCTCCGTGGGTGCCGGCGGTCCGTCCCGGTCCGGTACGTTCACGCGCCCCTCCATGACGACCGTGGGCACGTCGTGCTCGATCTCCGTTACCACGACTGGGTCCGCATCGTAGCCTGTGGGGTCGAACGTCTCGTAGGCGGGATACCGTGGAATATCCTGCGTGAGAGAGTCCGCAGGCGTGTCCACACCCGGGCCGGCAGGACCCAGCGCGGAACAAGCCGTCAGCGAGAGACTCGCTGCGATGAGGACGGCGGCATGAGCAGAGAGGCGCATCAGTAGGAGGCGTCCGAGGTCAACCCGTTCAAAATAGCGACGCCGGCACTTGCACCGAGACGAGTCGCGCCGGCTTCGACCATCGTGTAGGCATCCTCGGCGGAGCGAACGCCTCCCGAGGCCTTCACTCCCATCTGATCGCCCACCACACGGCGCATCAATGCCACGTCTTGCGGACTGGCCCCGTGGGCTGCGAACCCCGTCGATGTCTTGACGAAGCCGGCACCGGCATTTTGCGAGAGCACACAGGCGATCACTTTCTCCTCATCTGTGAGAAGCGCCGTTTCCAGGATGACCTTGACGGTCCGTCCGGCAGCAGCTTCCACGACAGCTCGGATGTCGGCCTCCACGTCGAAGTAATGCTCACTCTTGAGGGGAGCGACTGCCAGGACCATGTCGATCTCGTCTGCCCCGTCCTGGACCGCTTGCGACGTTTCGAACGCCTTGACAGCGGTCCGATTGGCTCCGTGCGGAAAGCCGATCACCGTGCACACCTTCGAGGTGGCACCGTCCAGCTCACGGGCAGCGGTCGGAACCCACACGGGGCTCACGCAGACCGACGCGAAGCAGTACTCCCGAGCTTCAGCACACAACTCGCGGATGGTCTGCTCCGTCGTATCGGGCTTGAGAACCGTGTGGTCGATCAGCCGCGCCAGCGGTGGCGCTAGCGAGCAAGCGTCGGCAGCTCCGGTGCGGTCGGCTCGCAAGCCGAAGCGGTCGGCGCCGGCACCGATCATACGCTGGAGCGCGTTGCTGAGATCGCCAGCGGGTGAGGGGCCACTCGTCGGCGTCGCCAGCCGGGCGGCGAGGGCGTCTTTCTGAGCGTCAGTCATCAAGGACAGCCGTAAGGGTCGTGTGCCGGCCAGTACCTGACCTGGGGAGCAGGGATAATCAGGCCGTCATTTCCTCGACCTCCTCGTCGAGGTTGTACCGCTTTCGTTTCTCCCACAGCGTCTTCTTCGAGATCCCCAGCATCTTGGCGACGTCCGCGTAGGACGCGTTTCGGTTGTTGGCCAAGGTATGCTTGATGTACTCGTACTCGAGGTCTTCGAGTGTCGCCCCCGTTTTGAAGCGGAACGTGTCCGCGTCCGAGGCAGCACCGTCGAAGCCTTCGGTTTTGAGGAGCACGAGGTCGCCGGTGTCAAGCGTCGCGTCCTGTGAGAAGATGAGCGCGCGCTCCAGGACATTGCGCAGCTCGCGGACGTTGCCGGGCCAGTTGTGGCCGAGGAGCTTGTCCTTGGCAGCGCTGGAGAACCCTTCGAAGGTCTTCCCGAACTCGCCGGCATAGCCACCGGCGACGGAATCGGCGATCGCCAAGACATCGTCCCCCATGCGGCGGAGCGGCGGCAGCTCAACGGCGACGACGTTGATGCGGAACAGAAGGTCCTTGCGGAACTCCTTCTCGGCCACCTTCTCTTGCAGGTTCGCGTTGGTGGCGCAGACGATCCTCGTAGTGACCTTGATCTCCTCGGTCCCGCCGAGGCGGCGGAACTGGCGGCTTTCCAAGAACGAGAGCAGCTTCGACTGCAGCCCGAGGCTCATCGAATCGATCTCGTCGAGGAACAGCGTGCCGCCGTCGGCCACTTCCAGCAGACCGGGCTTCGCGGCGCGCGCGTCCGTGAACGCGCCTTTCTCGTAGCCGAAGAGCTCCGACTCCAGGAGGTTATCGGGCAGCGCGGCACAGTTGATCTCCATGAACCGGCCGCCCGACCACTGACTCTCGTAGTGCAGCGTCTGGGCCACCAGGTTCTTGCCGGTTCCCGTCTCGCCTCGGATGAGGACGGTCGTGTTGGGAATGTCCTTGAGCGTCTCGATGGTGCGGCGGACGGCCTGCACGGCCTCGCTCGACCCGAGAATCCGGGTGACGGAGTTCTCTTTCTTGCGCGTCTTCTTGATCTCCTGGAGCTCCTTGCGGTCCTCGAACAGGTCGAGAGCCTTCGCCAGCAGGGCACGCATCTCCTCCAGATTGACCGGCTTCTGGAGGTAATGGAACGCACCCAGGCGCATCGCCTCGACGGCGGTCTGCACGGACGAGTGGGCCGTCATCACGATGACCGGGATCGACAGGCCTCGCTCCCGGAGCTCGCCGATGAGCTCCATGCCCGAGGTGTCGGGCATCATCAGGTCGGTGAGGACGAGATCCGGCGGGGCGCCGTCGTCGATGGTTTCGAGAAGGGCGGCCGCGGCTGTGAACCCTTTGGTTTGGTAGCCGTCGCGACCCAGCACCTTGGCGAACAGCTCGCCGATCTTGGGGTCGTCATCGACGACGTAAATGCGCTTCTGGCTCATGTCCGCGTGTGTGGGGGAGGACGTGAAGGGCGTTGCAGATGGTACGAATCGTAACGTCCTACCGCCATGATGCGAAGCGGTTCGGGATCGCCTTCGTCAGCCGTTGTCCTGCTGGCGCTCACGCCAGCGGGGCCCGGACACGCAGCGCTTGAGGGACGGTCTCGATTTCGACGTCGAGAGCGTCGTAGGTGAGTGTCTCGCCATCCGCCTGGAGGGCGATCGCACCCCGCTCGGCGACGACGGAGAGGGCGTCGATCCTGCCCATCGTGACCTCTGGCGCCCCCACATGCGCCCCCGAGAACGTCCGAGGCAGCAGGCGAAGCGCCCGGCCGGGCTTGACGTAGCGGACCAGGCACACATCCAGCTGGCCGTCGTCCAGCATGGCATCCGGCGTTAGCAAGAAGCCCCCGCCGACCGAGTGGCCGTTGCCGACCTCCATCAGAAAGAGCGGGCCGTCATACGCCAGCGGTGCAGCGGACTCGACCGCTGGTGTGTCGGTCGCCAGCACACGCTCCTGGACGCGCACCCATAGGGGCGGAGTTCGCCACGCCCAGAGGGTCCGAAAGACTGCAGCCAGATAGGCGGCCTTGCCACCGAGCCACTTGGTCTCTGCTGCTAGAGCCGCCGCATGCGCATCGAATCCTGCGCCGAAGCAGTTGGCAAACCAGCGCGACGGGCGGCTACCGGCCGACTCCGTCCAGGTGGCCTTTCCGAGGTCCACCAGGCGCGGGCGGGCCGTCGCCAGCTGGCGCGCCGCCTCGGGCAGGCTCGAAGCGACGCCCAGGGCAGCAGCAAAATCGTTTCCCGTGCCGAGGGCCAGCACACCGAGGGTACCCCCGGTGCCCGCCAGCCCGTTAACGACTTCGTGGATGGTGCCGTCGCCGCCAGCGGCGACCACAAGGTGCCCCTTCTGTCCGAGGGAGCTCGCCAGCCGTTCGGCATCGCCCGGAGCCCTTGTCTCGTGGATTTGGACGCCGACGCCAGCGTCTGCCAGGGCGGAGTGGATGGCCGGCCCGGAGACGCGGTTGCGCCCGCCACGGGCGGCGGGATTGAGGATCACGTGGGCCGTCATGAGCCGGCTAACTTAGCCGCGAGCACCCGTCTGGCCCGTGTCTGTCCGTCTCACCCTGTGCGCGCTTGCCGTCCTGACTAGCGCCTGCGCATCGGACACGCCCACCACGGTCGAGGATGACCTGGGGCGCGAGGTGCGCCTCGACGGTACACCGCAGCGGGTTCTCCCGCTGGCGCCGGTCGTCCGCGACCTCATCGCGGAGGTAGCCGGTGCCGACCGGCTAGCGAGCGCACCCGAGGAGGAGCGTCCTCTCCCAGACCTCGCGCTCGGCCTGGCCGACGTCACGCCGCTCACCAAGGCGGACGAGCTCGCTGAACTCGGCATTCCGGCCTACCTCGTTCGGCTCGACGTTTTGAACGACGTGCCACGCGTTCTCCGCACGCTCGACTCCCTGCTGGCGTCGGACCGAGGGGCACCCGCGGCAGGCGCGTTCGAGACTCGCGTCCAAACTGTGCAGCGGGCCGTGGCTCCGTTCGACGCCCCGCGTGTGCTTCTGGTGGCCGACTCGGACCCGGATCGAATCGACGCCTATGGCCGCGAGTCATACGCGAGCGAGATCGTCCGCATCGCAGGTGGCGACAACGTGACCGATGTGTTTCCCGGAACGACCTCTCAACCGAGTGCGGAGGCGGTCGTCGATCTGGCACCGCAGGTCATCCTCGTCCTCGGAGATACCGCCGATGCGGAGTCCCTGATCTCGGATCATCCGGCCCTGGTGCAGACGCCAGCGGTGCAGAACCGTCGCGTCATCGCTGTCGACGCAGACTTGCTTTCCAGCCTGGGCCTTCACAGCGTAGATGCTCTGGAGCAAATCGCTCGCCGGATCCACCCCGAGGCATTTGCGGCCGGGGCCGCATAGCGCCTACGCCTCCATATCCACACACGCGACCCAACGCTCGTGCTCCCAGTCGTTTCGGCCCGACGCTACGTGCAACCGCTTCGAGAAGGAGGGTCGCTTCCCGCTCTCGTCGACACAGAGTCCGGGCTGTTCGTCACCAAGTTTCGAGGGGCCGGTCAGGGAGCGAAAGCCTTGATCGCAGAGGTCATCGTGGGCGGGCTGGCGCAGCATCTCGGGCTGCCGGTGCCGGAGCTAGCCGTCGTGCACCTCGACGAGGGGTTCGGGCGCGCGGAGCCGGACCCAGAGATCCAAGACATCCTGCGCGGAAGCATCGGCGCCAACGTCGGCCTCCGATTCGTCCCTGGCGCCTTCGCCTACGACCCGACAGTCCACGCCGACCTGGTCCTCCCGGACCTCGCCGCGGACATCGTCTGGCTGGACGCCCTGACGACCAACATCGACCGAACCGCACGCAACCCGAACCTTCTCATCGCCCCAGGAGAGCAGGATCCCAAGCTTTGGCTGATCGATCACGGCGCCGCGTTGTACTTCCACCACGACTGGGCCAACGTGGATGCCGACCGCGCGCAGACGCCATTCCCAGCCATCCGGGACCACGTTCTGCTCCCCCGCGCGTCCTCCGTCGCCGACGCCGATGACCGGCTGGCGCACCGCCTCGACGACGACACCCTGAGTCGCATCCTCGGCTCGGTGCCGGACGAGCTTCTGACCGCTGTGCCCGAGGGGCGGACGCCCGATTTTGAAACCGCGGACGACGCGCGCGATGCCTACCGGTTCGTCCTGCGCCAGCGCCTCGCCTCGCCTCGCCGATGGGTCGATGCCGCGTCGAATGCACAGGACGAACCACCGGACACCTCGGCGCTCTCCTACCGCCGGTAGCCATGCCTGCATACGACTACGCCCTCCTTCGCGCCGTCGACGTGCCCGCTGGCGACTGCGTGACCGTCGGCGTCATTCTGCACTGCCGGCAGGCGCGGTACCTCGGGCTCCGCCTCGCAGACGCCCGCGGGGCCGCCGACCGCCTCGGGCTCGATGAACGCCTGCTGGCGATCGCGCTGGAGGGCGTCCGCCGCGTGTCGGAAGGCGGCGCCAGCGGGGGACCTGTGGGCCGGCTTCCGGCCTCCGAGCGCTTCCACTTTCTTACGGCCGTGCGGTCAACCGCCCTGCAAGCGTCGCCCGTTCGGACGGGGACAGCCGACGACCCCGCGGGCGCGCTGGATGAGATCGCGCAAACGGTCCATGCCGGATAACGCCGACTTCGCGAAGCAGCCGGAACCTCCCGGCCGCACACCGGCGTCTAGGCGCTTTCCTCTTCTCCCCCTGTGACCGACGGATTCGACGACCTGGACCCCGACGCGCTCGCGGCTCTCGATGGACCGGCCGCGGCCGCCTTTGCTTCCCGCAAGGCACGGCTGACCGAAGCACTTCTTTCCGGCGAGACCGGCGTGCAATTCGAGGCGCTCGCGCTCTTTTCAGAGCCCCTCTTCAGCCTGTACGAGGTGGACGCCAGCGGGGCCTTTCAGCTCCAAACCGATCCGGCGGGTGTCGGCGACGATGTCGTGGCGCTCCTGGAGACGGCTCGCGTGCTGTGGGCGTTCGTGTCGCTCTCGCCGTCGGAGCGGGCAAAGCGACGGCCCCAGCTGGCGGCCCAGTTGGTCGGCGAGGACCCGAGCGAGGAGGATTGGGTGGGGCTCGACGGCCTCGTCGAGACGGCCAGCATCCACTGGCAGGCGCTCCTGCCCGAGGAGATCGACGCTGCGCAGGCCACCGGGCACGACACGCTCGGCTTCGACGCTCTCCTCCGTCACCCGGCGTTCCGCGTCGGCCCCGAGTCGGAGGACGCGACGCACGCCGGGTTTGGGAGCGATTCGTTGTCGGAGACGGAGGCCCGGGCGCTGTTCGCGCAGCCCCTCTTGGAGGACCCCGAGGTCCTCATCGATCCCGACGCCTTCGAGGACGCCCTCGCGCGCGCGGACGACTACTGGCAACTGGCGCGGGAGACAGACGGCGACGCAGCGCCAGCGGCACGGGCCTGGGCCGAGGCTCATGCGTCGGAGCCGCAGGACGTGGCGCCGCTGGCGGCCGAGGCCGAGCGCATGGTGGAGCGCTTCCGCACGCTGTTTCCAAGACACGCGTCGTAGCTCGGGACGCGGCGTTCCCGAACTCTTGGATTGTCGCCTTCGACGCCAGCCGCGTATCCTTGGCGTCCAGCGATTCGGCGTGGTAGCTCAGCTGGTTAGAGCGCAGGATTCATAACCCTGAGGTCGGGAGTTCAAGTCTCCCTCACGCCACACGGCCTTCGAGGCTTCCCCCCGGTCCGCGCCCGGCCCCATCGGTCGGGCGCGTCGCGTTCCATGCGGATCTACCTCCACGACTACGGCGGACACGCCTTCCTCGTCGGGCTGGCGCGACGTCTCGCCGAGCGAGGCCACACCATCCGGTACGGCTTCTCGGCGACGAATGAAGCCCCTCAGGGCAACTTGGCGCCGCGCCCTGAGGATCCTCCCTCGTTCTCGCTGGACCCGGTCGTAGCGCCAGCAGTCGACAAGCGCGCGCGGTCGCTGGTCGGGCTCGTCAAGCGGAGGCAAGCCGAGGCCGCCTTCGGCCGGGCCGCCGCCGCGCACGTGCGCCAGTGGGATGCCGACGTCATCCTCGCCGCCAATGCCGGGCTGGACGTGGTCGCGAAGCTTCAGTCGGCTGCACACGGCGAGGGTGTCGCGTTCGTCAACTGGCTCCAAGACGTGTGGTCGGTCGGCACACGGGCGGTGCTGGCGAAGCGACTCGGCCCCGCTGGCGACATCCTCGGGCGGCTGTTCGAGGCGCGAGAGGGCCGGCTCCTCCGCGATGCCGACGCCGTGATCGCCATCACGGACGGCTTTCGCCCGCTGCTGGACCGCTGGCGCGTACCGAGCGACCGCGTCACGGTGATCGAGAACTGGGCCCCGCTGGCGGACCTCCCCCAGCGACCGAAAGACAACGCATGGGCACAAGCCCACAGCCTCGTTGAGCACCCCGTCGTGTTGTACTCCGGGACGCTCGGGATGAAGCACGACCCGGAGGGACTGGCCCAGCTGGCGAAGCGACTGGACGCCGAGGTCCCGAACGCCAAGCTGGTTGTGGTCTCCTCCGGCGACGGTGCCGACTGGCTCGCGCAGGAGCGCGAGCGTCGAGGCCTACGCTCGCTGCGGCTTCTCCCCTTCCAACCATTCGAGGCATTCCCCGACGTGCTCGGCTCTGCCGATGTCCTCGTCGCGGTCTTGGAGCCCGAGGCCAGCGCCGTCTCGGTGCCATCGAAAGTGCTCGCGTACCTCTGCGCCGGCCGGCCGACGGTCCTCTCGGTCCCTGCCGACAACCTCGCCGCCGAGATCGTGACCCGCGCCGACGCAGGCGTCGTGGTCTCCCCTGGCGATCATCACGCACTCGCAGCATCTGTGATCGGCCTGCTGGGAGATAACCGTCGGCGCCAGCGGCTCGGCGCCAGCGGGCGGGCCTATGCCGAAGCGGCGTTCGACCTGGACCACGTGGCCGAGCGTGTCGAGAACGTCCTGAGGAAGGCCGTCGAGGCTCGCGGCTAGCTTCCCGAGCCATGCGCTCCGCCTCTGCGACCATCGAGCCCACGCC
>JBCDLV010000074.1:0-12643 GCA_038744895.1 Bacteroidota bacterium
GCGCCAGCGGAGACACGGCCCGCTGGCGACCACGCGCCGGCGCTCGTGCGCGGTCGGTCGTCGAGCGCCAGCGGGTCAGGCCCGCCCGGAGAAGTCTGGACGCGGAGGCCCTTTCGCGGATCATTGTGCCGCAGCGCTCGGTATGTTGGAGTGATCGAGTCCGCGGCGAGCGCCAACGCACGTCACGGGCTCTCGTTGTTTTCCCGGAGCACGCGGGGCCGACAGGACCGAGCAGGCCCAGGCCCACCCGTCTTTCGCTTTCCCTGTCGGCGCTCCTCAGCACACTCGCAGACATGACGAACATCTACGTCGCCAACCTCCCCTACTCGTCCGACGACGACGACCTCCGGTCGGCGTTCGAGGCCCACGGGACGGTCGAGAAGGCGACCATCATCAAGGACCGTGACACCGGTCGCTCGCGCGGCTTCGGCTTTGTCGAAATGCCCCACGAGGACGAGGCGAAAGCCGCCATCGAGGCCATGAACGGCATGGAGATGGCCGGCCGGCCGCTCACGGTCAACGAGGCGCGTCCGCGCCAGCCGCGCCCGCAGGGCGGTGGTGGCTACCGCGGCGGCGGTGGCGGCGGCAACCGTGGCGGCGGAGGCGGCTACGGTGGCGGCAACCGCGGAGGCGGCGGCGGCTACGGCGGCGGTGGCAACCGCGGCGGAGGCGGTGGATACGGCGGAGGAGGCGGCTACTCGGTCCCTCTCTCGCACACACCCGCGCGGGGCGGCGGCCGATGGGTCGTCGCCCCGCGCTGCGTTGGGCCGCGTCCGCAGCCGTCCCCCGTACGCCAGCGGTTCGCGAATCGCGAGGAGAACGCCGCTGCCGACTGATCTCCTCCCCGTTGGCACCAACCCGCGACTCGCAGCGTTGGCAACTCCCATGCCCCGATTCTCGCCGCATCGCCTGCTCCTCGCCGCTGCCGTCGCCAGCTGTCTCTCGGTGGCGGCGATGGCGCAGACCACGGCCACAAGGTTCGCGCTGGCCGACCGGATCGACGAGGTGCTCGACGACGACGACTTCGCAGGCGCCCGTTGGGGCGTCTACGTCGAGGACCTCGCAACCGGCGACGTGCTCTATGCCCGGAGCCCCTCGGACGGATTCATCCCAGCGTCGAACATGAAGCTGGTCACGACGGCCGCCGCGCTCGACGTGCTCGGGCCCGAGTTCAGGTTCGAGACCCAGCTTCTCTACGAGGGCGACATCGCATTCGGGACCCTCGACGGGCGCCTCGTCATCCGTGGCAACGGCGACCCCCGGTTCGGCGGGCGCTACAGCGGGAACGACCTCTCGCTCGTCTTTCGCCAGTGGGCGGGGGCGCTTCAGGAGATCGGCGTGCAGCGGGTCCAGGGCGCCATCATCGTCACGGACGACGTCATGGAATCGCCGGACACGTACTTCGTCCGCCGCATGCGCCGCGTCTTCCGCCAGGAGGGCGTAGACGTGATCGGCGACACCGTCCGCGTGGCCCAGGGCGGCCTCTACCCCGGCATCAACGACCTGCCACACGTGGCCACCCACACGTCGCCCCCGCTGGCGTCGTTCGTCAGCGAGATCAACACCGAGTCGAACAACCTGTTCGCCGAGCGCACGCTGCGGACCGTTGCCTCATACGTGTTTCCCACCTCGGGACCGGTCCGCCCCGAGCTTCGGCGCCAGACGGCCGACGCGCTGCTGCGCCGCTTCGGCGTGGACCCGTGGACGTTCGTCGTGGACGACGGCTCCGGCCTCTCGCGTCGCAACCGGATGACGCCTGTGGGCACCGTCGGGCTGCTGCGAGGCATGTGGACATATCCCGACCCGGCCGTACGCGACGCCTTCGTCGAGTCGCTACCCGTCGGCGGCTACACGGGCACGCTGGAGCGCCGCTACCGGACCGGCGACGCCCGCGGCAACGTGCGTGCCAAGACCGGCTACGTGCGGAGGGTCCGCACGCTATCGGGCTATGTGACCACGGCCGCTGGGCGCGAGCTGGCCTTCTCGCTGATGTGCAACGGCTACCGCGTCTCCGTGCGGCGCGTCAACCGGGCGCAGGACGCCGTCGTGGAGCTGCTGGCGGACCACGTCGGCCGGCCGCGCGACACGTCCCGAAGAAGAACCTGGCCGCAGCGGCGCTCCGAGGCCGCCCGCAGCGGATAGGGCTACCCGCACAAGGGGTACGACGCCGCCGGGCGTCGCCGGGGGCACCGTCTGTCCTGCTGGCGCCAGCGGGACCGGGCCGCCAGGGGAAAGGGAGCCGGCCGTGGGCACGTGACGCTCTGTGTCGGCGTCTTCCGTAGAGAAGGCAGACCACCCTTTCCGGCTCCGATGACCCGCCTTCTCGCCCTCACCCTCTTCGTTGCCTTCGCCGGTTGCGGCGACGACGCCGACACGCCATCCGCTGGCGACGCTTCCGCTGGCGGTAACGCCACCGCCGCGGGCGGCTCCGACTCGTCGGCCTGCGACCTCCTCACGGAGGAGATCGCGCTCGCCACCCTCGGGGCGCCAACAGAGCAAGTGCTCCGGATGCCTGCGCGACCGGCTGACGAGGAGCGCTTCCCGGAGGCCGCCGAGTTCAACCGGGCCAACGACGAGCGGATGCGGGCCGAGGGCACCGACTGCTGGTACTCGGTACCGGCCGACTTCCGCCCATCCTACGACCTGATGCAGGTCTACCTCACGACGAACCGCCCGGCCTTCGACCGCGAGGGCAGCGCTCAGGTCCTCCGCGGCACGTGGGTGGACCTCTCCGGCATCGGCGACGAGGCCTACCGGATGGACCGCGGTGGCGACCGCGACCCGAGCACCATCATCGACTTCCGTGTGGGCGAGACGTGGTACCGGCTCGGCACGCTGAGCGACACGGGCGCCGCGCCCGACGTGGTGGGCGCTGCTGCCGAGGAGGCCGCCGAGACCGTCGCGGCGCAGGCCGGATGATCGCGCGGCGCCGGCGCCGCCAGCAGGGCCGCTACTCCGCTCGGATGATCGTGCGTGAGACCACGCGGCCCGCCGCCGCCAGACGGACGACGTACGCTCCCGGCCGAAGGTCGGCGCCGACTGGGATCGCGTGCTCGCCAGCGGCATAGGACCCGCTGGCGGTCGCCACGAGGCGGCCGAGCACGTCGTACACCTCGACCTCCGCCTCACCGGGAACGTCGAGGCGGAACCGGACCCGGAGGTCGCCGCGGACCGGGTGGGGCGCCGGCGCCAGCAGGGCCACGCCCGACGCCGCCTCCGGCTCGTTCGAGACGGGCGCGAACCCGAACCGCGCGATCACCGGGACGTGGTCGGACGTGGTCGAGACGAAGCCCTGAATGTCCGTGAGCACCTCGCCGTAGCGGTCGCCGGACGTCGGGATGTACTCCGCCGAGAGGGTCGAGGTGAACACGATGTGGTCGCGCGTCGAGCCGGAGGAGCAGGCGTTGGAGCTGCACAGCGTCGGGATGCGGTTGCGCTCGATCTCCAGCGTCGCCGCGATGTAGTTGGCGTCGTCGAGGAAGGCCGCATAGGGCGACTCCGACTCGCTCGTGCGCGTCGAGCGCGTCAGGAAGTCGTTGTAGTCGCCCAGGAGAACGACGGACTCGCCGCGGGCGATGCGATCATCCATGTACTCCTTCAGCGCGACGGCACCGTCGCGACGGTCCTGGTAGTCGTCGGCGCCGGTGCCGGCTTTGGCATGGAGCGAGATGAAGCGGACGGTCCGTGACTGGCCGTTGGAGGTCACGCGTGCCTGGAGCTCGAACGGCTGGCGCCCGCCGAAGTCGTTGCCTGGCAGGATGGTTCGCGTGCCGATGACCGAGATCACGCGCGGGTCGTAGATGAACCCGAGGCGGAGCTGGAAGCTGCCAGGGGTCTCCGGCCCGAGCCGCCCGGCGTAGCCCTCGGCCTGGAGACTCGTCAGCAGGTTGCTCCACTGGGCCTGCGACCCGATTTCCTGGACCGCCCACAGGTCGATCTCCGCACCGGAGATGATGGCCTCGACGTTCGAGAACTGGAGGTTGTCGCTGGGCCCGAGACTCGGGTTGCCGAAGTGCTCGATGTTCCACGCCGCGACGTCGAACGTGCCGTCCTCTCCGCGCGGGGTGACGGTCTGGGCGGAGGCCACCAGGGTGACCAGGGCGAGGGCACACGCAGCGAGCGATCGAAGGCGGAGCATAGGTGCAACGAATGACAGGAGCGAAGGTAGGGCCTCGCTGCCCCTCACCCTCGGCGAATAGATTGCCCGTTCCCCCTGGACCGTATGCCCCTCGTCGATGTGGCCGGCGCGCCTGACCTGGCGGCACAGCTGGCGTCCCTGTCCTGCCGCCTGCCCGTCCTCGTCGTCGGCGGCCCCGTCGCCGACCGAGTGGACCGAGCCACGGCCGCCGTCCGGGACGGCGCGCACGTCCTGCTGGCGTGGCCACCGGCGCCCTCCGCGGACGAGGCCGACCGGCTGGTCCGCCAAGCCGAGGAGGCCGGCGTCGAGGTCGGCGTGATGCGGCCCCTCGGCGCCAGCGGCGCGCTCGCAGGGCTCCCGGACTTCCGCCTCGTGACGGTGTCCCTGGTGGCCCCCGTGAACAGCCGGCTGGCGGCGGCGGGGTGGCAGCTGGCGCTGGCAGGCGTGATCGACGTGTGCATGTCGCTCACGGGAGGACGGAGTGCCAGCCGCCTCGACGTGGTGGGCACGCGCGACGGGGACGCGCTTCGGGCCGCTGCGCTGGCGGCCCGGTTCGACACCGGCGCCTACGCGCAGGCCACCATCCGGTACTCGGAACGCGCCGAGGCCGAGTCGGTCGCGGTCTACGCCGCACGCCCGGGCGATGAGGTCGAGGCTGCCTCGCTGGCGGCTCCACTGGGCGAGGCGGCCGACGCCGCTCTTCTGGCCGACCCGGACATCGCGGAGACCGCGGCCTTCGTCGCTGCCCTCGACGACGGCCACCGGGCGCCGCTTCCGCTGCACCAGGCGCTCGCGACGCTCCGGCTGGTGCAGCGCGCCGAGCGCCAGCTGGCGTAGGTCGGGGACGGGAGACCGGGGACCCGTCGAGGCAGACGCGAGCGCCAGCAGGGGCGGATCCGATGTCCCCGCTGGCGCCAGCGGGCGCGGGTTCTTCCTCTGGCCTTGGGTTGACCTCCGCATGTGGGCGGATGACTTTGACGGACCGACGCACAGCTCCGCCTCGTGACCGCTTCGCTTCCCTACGAGCCCATCCTGCGCGCCATCGGCGCGGAGGCGGACCGGCTGGCGCTGGAAGCCTACGCGGTCGGCGGCGTGGTCCGGGATGCCCTCCTCGGCCGGGAGACGACGGACCTCGACGTGGTGGCCGTGGGCCCCGGCTCCGGCATCCAGCTGGCGACCGCCGTCGCGGCTGCGCTCTCGGTCAAGGCGCCCGCGGTGTACGAGGCCTTCGGAACCGCCGCCGTCACGATCCCGGGCCGCCGCCTGCGCAGGCTGCTCGCCGACGACACCTGGCACGACGACGACCGGCTGGTGGTCGAATTCGTCGGGGCTCGCCGCGAGAGCTACCGCGCCGAGAGCCGCAAGCCCGTCGTCGAGGACGGCACGCTCGCCGACGACCTCGCGCGGCGCGACTTCACGGTCAACGCGCTCGCGGTGTCGCTGAGCCACGCTGCCAACGGGGCCTCGTTCGGGGAGATCACAGACCCGCACGGCGGGCTGGCCGACCTGGAGGCACGCGTCCTCCGTACGCCCCTCGACCCGGCGGTGACCTTCGAGGACGATCCCCTCCGGATGCTGCGCGCGGCCCGATTCGCGGCTCAGCTCGGGTTTGAGATCGCTCCCGAGGCCGTCGACGCCATGACGGAGAAGGCCGCCCGCATCAAGATCGTGTCGATGGAGCGAGTCACGGACGAGCTCGGCAAGCTCCTCGCTGCGCCGACGCCCTCGATCGGGCTCGGCCACCTGTTCCGAACGGGCCTGCTGGCGCACATCCTGCCCGAGGTCACCGCCCTGGCCGGCGTCGAAGAGGTCGGCGGGCGGGCGCACAAGGACAACCTGTGGCACACCGTCGAGGTGGTCGACAACCTCGCGTACCTCCAGCAGGGCGTCGGCGTGGGAGATCGGGCCGACGGCTACGACCTGTGGCTGCGCTGGGCGGCGCTCCTGCACGACGTAGGCAAGGTGCCGACCAAGCGATGGGAGCCGGGCACCGGCTGGACGTTCCACGGCCACGAGGACGTGGGACCTCGGGCCATCATCCCGCCCCTCTTCCGGCGGCTCCGGCTACCCCTCGGCGACCCGCTCGACTTCGTCCAGACCGTCGTCCGACTCCACCACCGGCCCTCGGCGCTCGTCGATGCCGACGTGACCGACTCGGCGGTTCGGCGCCTCCTCTTCGACGCCGGCGACGACATCGAGGACCTCATGCTGCTCGTCCGCGCCGACGTCACGAGCAAGAACGCCCGCCGCGCCCGCAAGTACCTCGCAGGCTTCGACCGCGTCGAGCGTCGGTTCGCCGAGGTCGAGGAGCGCGACCGGATGCGCAACTGGGAGCCGCCGGTCTCAGGCGACGAGATCAAGCGCCAGCTGGCGCTCCCCGAGGGCATCGCTGTGGGCATGCTCAAGGAGTGGGTGCGCGAGGCGGTGTTGGAGGGCGAGGTACCCAACGAGCACGACCCCGCGTGGGCCTACGTGCTGGCACACCAGGAGGAGGCTGTCCGACGGGGCACGCTCTTCGACGAGGCCGTCCGCCAGCTGCGAGGAGCGGAGCGCAGAGCCATCGGCGCCGTCAAGGAGGCGCTGTTCTGGGGCGACGTGCCCGAGGATCTCGACGCCGCGCGCCGGTTCGTGCAGGAGGTCACCGCTGGCGCGCTGGCCGGCGACGCGGAGGAGTAGAGGCCCCGACCGATGCGCGCTGCCCTCCTCTCCCTCATCCTGCTGGCGCCAGCAGTCCACGCGCAGGCGCCGGACGCCAGCTGGGCCTGGGTGGCGCCGGGCAGCGGCATCGCCGTGGCCCTGGACGACGGGTTCGAGGCCTGGGAGGCCGGCACCGGGCTGGCCGGACGCATCGAAACGCCCGCCTACGGAGGCCGCCTCCGCGCCGATCTCCAGTTCCTGACCTACGACGCCGTCGAGGACGTGGCCGACTTCTGGCTCGCCGTTCCCACGCTCGGCTGGGGTCCCGGCGTCGAGATCGGGCCGCTGCGGCTGGCGCTGGGCGGGCGCGTGGGCGGAGCCGTGTTCCAGTTCGACGACGACGATGCCGGCAACCTGGAGCGCGAGATCGAAGCGGCCGTCGGCGGGTGGGTCGGCGGAGCGCTGCGCGTGGGCCGCGTCGAGGTGTGGGCAGAGGCCGACGCCACGCGAATCACGCTCTCGACACCCACCACCATCGTCGCGGCACGGGCCGGTCTCGCGCTTCGGCTGGGGACGCCCCGCGCACTCCGGGAGGTGCTCCAGTGACCGCCCTTCTCCTGACGGCCCTGCTGGCGGTCCCGACGGACTCGCTCGGCACGTGCCCCGGCGGCGACGTCATCGCGCGCGCCGAGCTGCAGGCGGCGGGCGCGACGGCCGTCCACGACATCCTCCGGCTGGCGTCCGCGGTGGAGGGCATCACCACGGACGGCTTCGACCTCTGGCCGGTGGCCGCGGCGGGCGTTCCGTTCGAGACGCCGGTCCAGGTCTTGGTCGACGGCGCGCCGGTGCTCCGCGGCGGCGGACCCGAGCCTCTGGGCCTGGAAGCTCTCCCCATCGCCGTCGCCGAGATCGACCACGTGGTCGTGTGCCCCGGTGCGGGCTTGGCAGCCGGCGCGCTGGGCGGTCCCTGGATCGACGTGCGCACGTCGGCGCCAGCGGAGGCCGCGCTCGTGGCCATCGGCTTTGGCAACGAGACTGGAGACCCGGGGCCGCTTCGCTACCTCGACCCCACGCTGCCCAACGTCGATAAGTGGGGGCCGGACTACGAGTTCGCCGCCGTCACGGACGACGGCCGGGCGTGGCTGGCGACGCGAGACCGAGGCTTCCTGCCCACGGATCCCCGCATCTTCGACCGCACGCTCCCGGCCACGAACCGCTTTCCCAATCGCTCCGGCACCGTCATCACGGCCGCTGGCGGCGACGCCCGCTGGCGCGTACGGGGCGGCGTCCGTCGCATGTTTGACCTCCCGTTTGTCCCCGCCGTCCGGAGCGAGGTACCGCTGGACCACGTCTCGGCGCAGGCCACCGTCTCGGGCCGGGGCCAGATCGGCCGAGCGCGGATCCAAGGCCACGGCCACCTGGGACACGTACGCCTCGATCGGCCGCTGCGTAGCCGCGTGGACCTCGACCCGTCCTGGTCGGACGTCCGCCTCGACGGCGCGCTGTCCGCTTCGGTGGACGGCCGGCATCAGTCGATCGCCGCTGGCGTCCGCATGCGGCACGCCGACGCCTCGGCGCCCGCGTTCGGCGCCACGGTAACGACGGCCCAGGGATGGGTCCGCGCCGCATCGCGAGGGCCCACTGGCGTGGCGATGGTCGTCGGCGGGACGGCGGCGGGCGGCACGCTCGGGCCCGTCGGCATCCTCGACGGGTGGTGGCAGCGCGGGCCGCTCCGGCTGGCGGTGACCGCCTCGACGCGGCGCACGCTTCCCGAAGACGCTTGGACGCACGACCTGTGGCGCGAGCGCGGCTACGGGGCTGTCGGCCCGGCGTCCGTGGACGCACCGGGCCACTCGGCCCGCCTGCGAGGGTCGGCGACGCTGCGGCGCGGCGCCAGCCGATGGTCGGCAGCGGCCGAGGTGCTGCGCGACCGCGAGACGCTCGCCAGCGGGGCCGTCGCCGCAGGCTCGGCCGCGTCGCTCTCCGCCCGCTGGCGCTGGTCCGACGCCCGGTGGGCGCTCTCCACGGGCGCCGCCGCGCGAGGCGCCGTCGCGGGGTCCGACGCCTATCGCGACCTGTGGGACCGGCTGGCGAGCGGCACCGCCTTCGCCAGCGTCGCCGTCCGGCCGGACCGGCGCCTCTCGCTGTGGAGTCGCGTCGAGGCTCGGTCCGCGGCCACCTGGAGCGGATTCCCTGAGCCGGAGGTGCCGGCCGCCGTTCGGCTCGACCTCGGGGCCAGCCGGTGGTTCTGGCGCGAGCACCTCCGTCTGTCCATCACCGGCCGGAACGTGCTCAACGCCGAGGAGCGGACGCACCCGCTCGGAGCCGTGCTCGAACCCAGGCTGTTCGTCCGCCTGGAGGCCCGCCTCTGACGTCGAGGCACGCGGCCCGCCTCTGCGAGCGCCAGCGGGGTTCCCGTGCTATTCGGCCACATCCCGCTGGCGACATACCCACGGGCGGTTTTATTCGGCGTGGCTCCGTCTGTTGTTTATTTTTTGGCACCGCTGCCTCTACCGTCAATCCCCATGCGGCCTCTTCTTCTCGTCCTCGCGCTGGTCTGGACCGGCTTCGAGGTCCGTGCCCAGAACAGCGACCCGGACTCCGCTCGCATCGTGACCGACGACATTGAGCGGTTCTGGCAGACCTACGACCGCCTCGGCCCCGACGCGACCGAGCAGGACAGCCTCCGCGCGTTCTTCGAGGGCTACTACCTCGCGGCGAGCCCCGGGCTGCGGGACTTCATCCAGTTCCGGATGGGGAGTGTCTACGACCTCGTCGACCAGATCAGCGCCCATCCCCAGTTCTACGCCTCGATTCGGGAGTCGACGCTTCGCGCCGCCTCGTTCGACGACGAGATTCGAACCGCGTACTACGCCCTCGACGCGCTCTACGACGACGCCGTCTTCCCCGACACCTACATCCAGGTCGGGGTCATGAACTCCGGGGGCACTTACACCGAGGATCGGCTCCTCATCGGCGCCGAGATGTACGGACTGACACCGGATACACCGATGGGTGAGCTGAGCAACTGGCACAAGGCGGTCCTGAAGCCGGTCGAGGAAATCCCTCACATCGTCGCCCACGAGCTCATCCACTACCAGCAGCAGTACCCGGACTCGGTCCGCACGCTGCTCTCGCAGTCCGTCCGAGAAGGCGCCGCGGACGTGATCGCCGAGATCATCTCGGGCCAACACGTCAACGCACACGTCCACGCCTGGGCGGACCCGCGCGAGCCGGAGTTGTGGGCGGAGTTCCGGGAGCGGATGGACGGGGACGATTTCTCCGGCTGGCTCTACGGCGGAGACCGCGAGGCCGGCCGCCCGGCGGACCTCGGGTACTGGATGGGGTACAAGATCGTGCGCGCGCATTACGACCAGGCCGAGGACAAGCGGGCGGCAATCCGGGAGATCCTCACCATCGAGGACTTCGACGCCTTCCTCGCCCAGAGCGGGTACGCCTCACGATTCAGCGAGTAGTGCAGGAGCCGGGACGAGTGGTGCCACTCCAGGCCCGGGACCACCGTCGATGCTGCCGGGATGCACGGCCCGTCTGGAAAGACGCCAGCGGGCAACCGGTTTGTACACCCGCTGGCGCCATCCTCTGTCTCCGGCCCCCCGTCCTCCCGCGCTACAGCACGCGGTTGGGGTCCGGCGGCGGCGGCGTCTGGCCCCGGTAGCGGAACACCCGCTTGACCGCGTCCACGAACGCTGGGAACGCCTTCTGGACGTAGTACTGATCCGCCGCCCGGCGCGCCGCGAGCCCGTAGGTCGGGTACGCGAAGATGGTATCCGAGATCGTCTTCACCGAGACGCCCGCCTTCTTGGCGACGGCGTAGAGCGAGACCAGCTCGCCCGCCCGCTCGCCCACGACACTGGCGCCGAGGATCTTGCCGGTCCACTGGGTCGCGTGGACCTTGATGTGGCCGTCGGTGGCGTGCTCCGTGATGGCGCGGTCCACCTTGGTATAGGGGAAGCGGTACGTGACGAAGCGCTGGCCCCGCTGGCGCAGCTCCGCCTCGGTGGGACCCACCTGGGCCACCTCAGGCGTCGTGAACGTGGTCCACGTCATGCCGCCGCGGTCGATGGCTGCCGGCACCTTGAGCACGGCATTCGTGGCCGCCTGCTTGCCCATGTGCTCGCTCATGTGGGTCAGGGCGTACTCGCCGGTGCAGTCGCCAGCGGCCCAGATGTGGCCGACGCTCGTCCGGCATCGGTTGTTGACCGTAATGCCGCGCGGGGTGTAGGCCACGCCGGCCTGCTCCAGCCCGAGGTCCTCGATGTTCGGCTTGCGACCCGTGGCGATGAGGAGCACGTCGCCCTCGACCGTGATGGGCTGGCCGTCGCGCTCGCCGTGGACCGTGATGGCGCCCTCCTCGCCCTCGACGCGCGTGATGTCGGCGCCCAGCTCGAACCGGATGCCCTCGCGCTCCAGCACGCCGCGCAGGATGGCCGCATGGTCGGCGTCGTCCTTGCCGAGGATCTCGCCGCCGCGGTCGAGGACCGTGACCTCACTGCCGAGGCGGCGGAACGCCTGCCCCATCTCGCACCCGATGGGCCCGGCCCCGATCACGACGAGGTGACGCGGCTGGCGCTCGATCTCGAAGAGTGACTCGTTGGTGAGGTGCGGCGTCTGGTCGAGGCCCGTGATCGGCGGCGGCGCGGCGCGGCCACCGGTGCAGAGGATGGCCTTGCGGAAGGTCACGTCGCGCCCGCCGTCGGGTCCGTCGATGTGGGCCGAGTTAGGGCCTGTCAGCCGAGCGTTGCCCGAGACCACCTCGACCCCGAAGGCCTCGAAGATCTCCGGCGCGTCGGCGTCCTGGTAGACCTCCTCGCGGATCTCGTGGACGTCCCGGATGACGCCTGAGAAATCGGCCTCGGGCAGGTCCATGTCCCCGCTGGCGAAGCGATCGAGGAAGGCGCGGGCGTTGGCGCGCAGGTGCGCCGCGTGCAGGATGGTCTTGGAGGGCACGCAGCCGGTCCAGGTGCAGTCGCCGCCGAGGCGGTGGCGCTCCACCATCATCGTCTTGGCGCCGAGGTTGGCCGCCGTGCCGGCGGCGGTCAGCCCGGCAGCACCGCCACCGAGGACAAGAAGGTCGACGTCAGTCTGGGCCATGGAAGAGAGAGTCTGGAAGGGCGCTCCTCAGAGCGGAGAGCGCTCTGCGATCTTACGGCGCCTCTCCTCCCTGTGCGTGCTCTGGTTTCTGCCCACGTTCGACCGTTCCCACGGCTTTCCTGACGCCGGCTGGCGCAGCGACGGCGAGCCCTACCGCCTCTACGCCACCCTCGCTGAGGCCGAAGCCGCTGGCGTCGCACCCGATGGCCGGCTGGCGCGCATCCTCGTGCTCGACGGCGACGCGCTCGACGTTCGCCAGCGGGGCGTCTCCGAGATCCCCAAGGCGGCCGTCCTCAACGTGGACCCCGACGGCGACCACTGGCGGCCGGCGGCCGTCGGAGCGGCCGGTGGCGTCGTCGCCCGCAGCGGCGAGGGCGGCACGGAGGTGCTGATGATCTTCCGTCGCGGCGCCTGGGACCTCCCCAAGGGCAAGCTGGACGAAGGCGAGACCGTGCGCGAGGCAGCGCTCCGCGAGGTCGCCGAGGAGGTGGGCATCGACGAGGACACGCTCGCGATCACAGGCGACCTCGGCGACAGCGTGCACGGCTACCTCTGGCCCAAGGCGGGCGTCTACGCCGTCAAGACCACGCGCTGGTACGCCATGGCCACCACGGCCGAGGCCTTCGAACCGGAAGAGCGCGAGGGCATCGAGGCCGTCGACTGGACGCCGATCGACGAGGCCCGCCAGAGGGTCGGGTTCGACACACTCCGCGACCTGCTCACGGGTCTGGACGCCGGCGCCCTGGGCCTCTGACC
>JBCDLV010000075.1:0-12404 GCA_038744895.1 Bacteroidota bacterium
GCCCTACGTTCTCGACATGCTGATCGCTGAGCTGTCCGCCGACCCCGCGACGGTGCCTCTGCGCGCCTTCGGGTACGTCTCCGTGCCAACGGTGCCGTTCTCGGATCGCGACTTGAGCGACCTGCTGCTGGCGGCCCGGGCCGTGAATGCCCGCCTGGATGCGACAGGCAAGCTGGTGGTGCTGGAAGAGGGCGGGCGCGTCGTCCGCTTCGCCCAGTGGATCGAGGCGTCAGGCCTCAGCCTGGACGTGTGCCGCCGCCGCATCGTCGAGGACCCGCGCCACGCGATCGTCTCGGTTTCGTTCGAGGGGCCGATCCTGGAGCGCCGCTTCCACGGGTGGGACATGGCATGCCAACCGGTCGGCGAGACGGCCTTCGCCACCGCCTCGGGGACGCTGCTGCGCGCAGCCTAGCCACCCGCTGGCGAACGGTCACCGCCGCGAGGCAGGCGCCAGCGGGGCCGCCTACCCGCTCGTGGCGCCCGCGATGGCCTGCTGGAGTTCGCTCTTGGTCATGCTGGAGCGACCGTCGATGTCGAGCGCTTGCGCGCGGGACAGCAACTCGTCCTTGGTGGGCTCGCCGTGCGCATCTCGGTACGCGTCGAGGATGGCGTCTTTGAGGTCGTCCTTGGTCATGTCGGACCGTCCGTCGATGTCCAGCTCCTGGGCTCGTTCGTAGAGCATTTCTTTCGTGAGTCCGTCGTCGCCATCGACGTAGCCGAGTTCGGTCATCACGCGCCGGACGGCCTCAGGCCAGTCGGCGTACTGGTCGCCGTCGTCGCTGGCGTCTTTCTTGGTCTGCTCGGCCTCTTCGCGGGCGTCGTCGGTGAGCAGCGCCCACGCGTCGCGCGGCAGGTAGCGGCTCATGTGGTCGCCGTCAGACGCTGTCTCTCCGCTGGCGGTCTGCCAGTCCTGTTCGGTCCACGCCTCCAGGCTCTTCTGGTCGGCGTCCTTGTCGCGAGTGTAGCCGCCGCCCCGGCGCTCATATTCCTGGGTCAGAAGCTGCGCCTTCCGCGCCGACCACTCGCCCTCGTCGCCGCCCTTGCCGCTCGCCTGGATGGCTTCCTTGAGGCGCCAGCGGAGCTCGGGGTCGGTGTACTTGTCGGCGTAGTCGTCGGGAATGTTGTCGGTGTCGATGGAGGTTTGGTCGAGCCAGTCGTCGATGGAGGTGTCGGACATCAGAGAGGAGCGCGTGAGAGAGGAGACTGGAAACGGAGAGGCATCCCGCTGGCGTTCCCTCCAGACCTGGGTTCAGGCGGGCCCGGAGGGCATCCGGTGGCCGTCGCGCGATGTTTCCGAGCCTATCGCCCAGCCGCCCCATGCAGGTCGTCCCCTCCACGAATGTCCTCGGCGGACCACTCCAGGAGTGCAGCCGCGACCCGCTGACGGGCTTCTACCGAGACGGTTGCTGCGAGACGGGGCCCGACGACGTCGGCACGCACGTCGTCTGTGCCGTCATGACGGCGGACTTCCTGGCCTACACCAAGAGCCGGGGCAACGACCTCTCGTCGCCTCGACCGGAGTACCGCTTCCCAGGCCTCCGGCCCGGCGACCGGTGGTGCCTGTGCGTCAGCCGCTGGCGCGAGGCCCTGGATGCTGGTGTGGCGCCGCCCGTCGTGCTGGAGGCGACGCACGAGAAGGCGCTCGGGGTGGTGTCCTTGGACGACCTGCGCCGACACGCTGCGACCGCCAGCGGATAGCGGATCACGGCGTCGGCCTGCCGGTGGTGCCAGAAGCGGCCCCGCTGGCGGGGCTGGGCAGGGAAGCGGACGCCTGCGTGGGTGCGTTCCTGCTGGCGGCGTGCTGCGCCAGCGGGCGGTGAGGGATGTGCGTGCTGGGCGGAGGGTTCAGAACCCTTGAGGCCGTTCTCGTATGTGCGAGACTTTCGTGTGTACGTACAAGGAAGACATACCGATACTGTGGGTACAGACCCGATGAGCCCAATGAACATGTTCTCACATCGCGGCCTCCTTGTGGCTGCGTTCGCCCTGCCTCTCGTCGTCGCTGGATGTGCGTCGTCCGGTGATGATGCGGCGCGCGCTGAGGCGGTCTCGGCCTACGCCGATATCGTCGCGGCGTCCTACCAAGATTCCTATGACGCGGCCGTCGAGCTCGATCAGGCCATCGACGCCTTCGTCGAGGCGCCATCCGAGGCTGGACTGGAAGCCGCCAAGGAGGCCTGGTTGGCAGCTCGTGAGCCCTACGGCCAGACCGAGGCGTACCGCTTCGCCAACGGCCCGATCGACGATGCCGACGGTCCGGAGGGACTTCTGAACGCCTGGCCGCTCGACGAGGCGTACATCGACTACGTCGAGGGCGACCCGGACGCGGGCATCATCAACCGCCCCGAGGACTTCCCGACCATCGACCAGCAGCTCATCCTCGACCTGAACGAGCAGGGTGGCGAGGAGAACGTCTCGGCGGGATACCACGCCATCGAGTTCCTCCTCTGGGGCCAGGACCTCAGCGCCGACGGCAACGGCAACCGCCCGTTCACGGACTACACGACCGCAGCCAACGCCGACCGCCGGAAGGCCTACCTGGCGGCCGCGAGCGACCTGTTGCTCGTTCACCTGCAGGAGCTCGTCGACGAGTGGGACGGCAGCGGCGATGGCAACTTCCGCCAGGGCTTCGTCGCGCTCGACAGCGACCAGGCCCTCCGCGACGTGCTCACCGGCATCGGGACGCTCTCCAAGTCCGAATTGGCCGTCGAGCGCATCTTCGTGGCCGTCAACAACCAGGACCAGGAGGACGAGCACTCGTGCTTCTCGGACAACACCCACCGCGACACCGCGACGAATGCGCAGGGCATCGCCAACGTCTGGCGTGGGGCGTACACCCGGACCGACGGGTCCACGGTGGAGGGCACGTCCCTTTCGGAACTGGTTCGCGCGGAGGATGAAGCGCTCGCCGACCGCATCGACGCCAACGTCGAGGAGGCCCTCGCGGCCGTAGCGGCGATCCCCGTGCCGTTCGATCAGGCCATCATCAACGAGCAGCAGACCGCATTGGCCGCCGTCGACGCACTTCAGACGCTCGGAGACTCGTTCGTGGAGGGCGCCGCAGCCCTCGGCATTCAGATCAACAACGAGCTTCCCGACTGAGCCCCTCCGTGCCCGCCCCGACGCCCCGACGTCCCCTGAGCCCCCGGCGCCTGTACGGCGTTGGGGGTTCGGTGCGTCTGGTCGCCCTGGCACTCGTCCCGCTGGCGCTGTGGCTGAGCGCGGCGTCCGGCTGCGAGGTGTCGGCGCTGGTCGCGGAAGCAGGGGAGGAGCTCTCCGGCGGCGAGACGACCGTCTTCAACACCGGCGAGAATGCGTTCGGGCTTCCCGCGCCCAACCTCACCAACGAGGAGGAGCGGTTCTTCGGCGTCGGCAACTCACTGTTCAACCAGAACTGGGTCACGTCACCTGCGTCGACGACGGCGCGCGACGGTCTCGGGCCGCTCTTCAACGCGCGCTCGTGCGCGGCGTGTCACTTCAAGGACGGACGAGGCCGCACACCCGCCTTCGACGGCGAGCGCCCCACAGGCTTCCTGGTGCGCGTCGGCCTGCCGGGCCAGCGCGACGAGTTGGGAAGCCCACTGGGCGACCCGATGTACGGGACGCAGATCCAGGACAATGCCATCCTCGACGTGGCGCCGGAGGCGACCGTGATCCTTCGCTACGAAGAGATCCAGGGCACCTACGGTGACGGGACGCCCTACACGCTCCGCAAGCCGATCGTCTCGTTCCGCGATGAGGCCCATGGGCCGATCCACGGGCTGGCGCTCTCGCCGCGCGTGGCCAACCAGGTGATCGGGATGGGCCTGCTCGAAGCTATCCCCGAGGCCGACCTGGTGGCCCTCGCCGACCCCGATGACGCCGACGGCGACGGCATCTCCGGCCGTGTGCAGCGCGCGTGGGATGTGGCCCGCCAAGACTACGTCGTCGGCCGGTTCGGGTGGAAGGCGGCCCAGCCGACCGTGCGCCAGCAGACGGCCAGCGCGTTCCACGGCGACGTGGGGGTGACGACGTCGCTGTTCTCGCAGGAGAACTGCTTCGTGGCGCCAGCGGGGTGCAACGACCTCCCCAACGGCGGACGCCCCGAGGTCGAGGACCGCAACCTCGACCACGTGACGCTCTACGCGGGCGCGCTGGCCGTCCCGGCGCGACGCGACTGGGAGACGCCCGAAGTGCTCCGTGGCAAGGCGCTCTTCAACGCCATCGGCTGCGCCAGCTGCCACGTGCCGCGCTTCGAGACGGGGGAGAGTGAAATCTCCGACGCGCTCTCGAACCAGACCATCCGCCCGTACACGGACCTGCTGCTCCACGACATGGGCGAGGGCCTGGCCGACGGGCTGGCGGTGTTCGAGGCCTCGGGCCGCGAGTGGCGGACGCCTCCGCTCTGGGGTGTCGGCCTGTTCCCGACTGTCAACGGCCACCAGGAGCTGCTGCACGACGGACGCGCCCGCGGCGTCGCCGAGGCCATCCTCTGGCACGGGGGCGAGGCGGAGGCGTCCAAGGAGCGCTTCCGCACCCTCTCGGCCAGGGAGCGTGACGACCTGGTGGCGTTCGTCAACTCGCTCTAGCGTGGCGGGGCTTAGCGTCCAGCCGATGCCACCGTCCGTCGCCCCGGATCTGCCATGACCGCCTCCCGCCCGTTCCGTCCAGCCTTGACTGTGGGGCTTCTTTGCGTGGGCCTGGCGCTGGCTGCGGCCACCTGCGACGACTCCGCTGGCGGCGGTGGCGACCGTGCGGCGGTTCGCCAGGCTCTCTTGACCGACCTGGCCGACCGCGTGATCCTGCCGCTCCACGACGCCTTCGTGGACGATGCGGCCCTGCTGGCGACGGCGACGGCCTCGTTCGCCGACGACCCCTCGGAGGCCACGCTGGGCGAGGCGCAAGACGCCTGGCGCACAGCGGCGGCCACCTGGCGCCAGCTGTCAGCATTGAACCTGCCGGGCGTCCGGTTTGGGCTGTACCACAACCGGATCTCGACGTGGCCTGCCAACACGGAGTTCGTCGAGGAGGCGGTTGCCACGGCGGACGCGATCGACGAGGCATACGTCTCGCGTCGAGGCTCCAACGCCCGCGGCCTGCCCGGACTGGAGTACCTCCTGTTCGAGGGCGATGTGCTCGCAGACATGAGCGACAGCCAGCGCCGAGCCTACGCTCGCTTCGTCGCGGCGGATATCGAGGGACAGGCGCGCTCGCTGCGTGAGAAGTGGGCATCGGACGGGGGCGACGAGATCGGCATGTTCGTCGCGGCCGACACGGAGGGACGAGACCTCCAGAGCTCGGTGTCCCGCATCGTCAACGAGATGGCGATGGTGGCGGAAGACCTCCGCTACCAGAAGGTGGGCCGCCCGCTGGGGATCGCCCGGAATCCGGACGAGGCGGGCGGAGAGCCCGATCCGGCGCTCGTAGAGTCGCCCTATGCCGGTCTCTCGATGACGATGGTCCAGAACGACCTGGAGGGCCTGCGCGCCCTCCTGACCGCTGGCGGCGGGACCGGCCTCGACGATTACCTCGTCACGCTCGACGCCGAGATCGACGGCCAGCCGCTCGGCGCTGTGATCCTCGGCCAGATCCAGGCGACGGAGCAGGCTGCAGCGGCGCTCGGGAGCGACTACCAGCAGGCCGTACGCGACCGCTCGCCAGCGGCCGAGGCGCTCTACGAAGAGACGCGCAGGCTGCTCGGCCTGCTCAAGACGGACCTGGCCAACTGGCTCGGCGTGAGCATCACGTTCAGCGACAACGACGGCGACTAGGGCGCGCGAGGCCTCGGCGTCGCGCCGGGGCCATGTGCCCTCAGCGCCGGGAGCGTGGAATGGGGAACGGAGAACAAGCAGAGCCTCCGACGATGCCTCCCCTCCTGGGAGGAGAGGACGAACGCAGTCCGTCGCTTGACAGGGCGAGCGGTGCGCCCGCTGGCGCCAGCGGGACGGCTTCCCAGCGCACCGTGCGCCAGCGGCTGATGGCCCCCGTCGATCCGGTCGTGCTCGGCGTGTTCCGGATCGGGTTCGGCGTGGTCATGGCCGCCAGCGCCCTCCGCTTCCTGCTGCTGGGGTGGGCCGGCCCGCTCTACGCGGATCCGGTGATGCATTTCTCCTACCCCGGCTTCGGGTGGGTGCGTCCGCTGCCCCTGTGGGCTCTGAACGCGGTCGGAGTCGCGACCGTCGTGGCGGCGCTGGCCGTCGCGTGGGGACGTGCTTCGCGTGTCTGGCTGGCGGTCTACGTCGTCGCGTTCGCGTACGTCGAACTCATCGACGCGGCGACCTACCTCAACCACTACTACTTCGTGACCGCGGTGGGCCTCTTGATGCTGTGGCTTCCGATGGGTGCGTCACTCGTGCCGTGCCGTGCCGACCGCGCCTCGGTGCCAGCGTGGACGGTGGGCGCCCTGCGGCTTCAGGTGGGCCTCGTCTACGTGTATGCCGGGATCGCCAAGCTCAACGCCGACTGGATGGTCGAGGCGATGCCCCTCCGCATCTGGCTCCCGGCGCGCGGCGGGCTCCCGGTCGTCGGGCCGCTGCTGGACCTGGACTGGATGCCGTGGGCCTTCGCCTGGGGCGGTGCCCTGTTCGACCTGACCGCCCCATTCCTGCTGGCGTCTCGCCGCTGGCGGTCGTGGGCGTACGCGGTGGCCGTCGCGTTCCACGCGGCGACGTACGCCCTATTCAACATCGGCGTCTTCCCCTTCGTGATGATGGCCGCCGCGCTCGTCTTCTTCGAGGCCGACGAATGGCGGGCGCTTCTCGCACGTCTCCGCCTCCGCCGGCCGTCGCGACCTGGGATCCGTCCGCCACGCGCCGCCGCCGTGGCCGTCGCGGTGCTGCTGGCGGTCCAGCTGGCGCTGCCGATGCGACACTGGTTCTACCCCGGCGACCGCCTCTGGACGGAGGAGGGGTTCCGCTTCGCGTGGCACGTCATGGTGGCCGAGAAGACCGGCACCGCCGAGTTCCTCGTGACCGACCCCGCCAGCGGGCAGACGTGGACCGTCGCACCGAGCACAGACCTGACGCCGCTCCAGGAGAAGCAGATGGTGTTCCAGCCCGACCTCATCTGGCAGTACGCCCAGCACGTCGAGCGCCGGTTTGAGGCCGCCGGATACCCCGACGTGGAGGTCCGCGCGGAGACGCGTGTGAGCGTCAACGGGCGCCCGGGCTCGCCGCTGATCGACCCCGAGGTCGACCTCACGGCGGTGCCGCGCACGCTGGCTCCCAAGCCGTGGATTCTCCGCGACCCGCCCCCGATTCCGTGAACGGGCCCGTCGCACGGGCTGCGCGATGTCCTCAGGTGCATGTCTCGGCCAGCCCAACATCGGCCTGGAGACGCCGCCGCACTCGTCACCTGTGCACCCCTCGTTCGGTGAGAGGCCACCGGGTGTGCCCCTCACGAGATCGGTAGGTTGCGCGGCGAGTCCACGCCCTCGGCGCCCGCTGGCGCCGGGAAATCCTGCACGGAGGAGGTGTGCGGCGATGCCTCTCCTCCACTGACCCTCCGAGGACGCCATGCCTCCCGTCTACGATGCGGAACGCGCTGCCGGCTACGACGCCCACGTCCGCCGGATCTCTCCGGGCTACGAGGTGCTCCACAGCCTCGTTGTGGACACGCTGCGCAACGCGTTGGGAGCATCGGCGCACCTCCTGATCGTGGGGGCGGGTACAGGCGCCGAGGTCGAGCGCCTGGGCCGCGCCATGCCCCGCTGGCGGTTCACGGCCGTCGACCCGTCGGGCGACATGCTGGCGGTGTGCCGGGCACGCGCCGACGCCGCGGGACTCGGCGATCGCGTCGCGTACGTGGAGGGCACGACCGACGCCGCGCCAGCGGGGCCGTACGACGCGGCGACTTCGATCTGCGTCGCCCACTTCGTTCTGGAGCTGGAGGCACGCAAGTCCTACTTCCGCGCCGTCGCCGATCGCCTTCGCCCCGGTGGCCTGCTCGTCCACGCCGATCTGTTCCGGCCCACAACCGACGACGAGGCGATGGCGTCGTTGATGGCCGTCTGGCGCCGGACAGTGCTCGATGCCGGCATGTCCGAGGAGGACACGGACGCCTTCTTCGGGCGCGTCGAGCGGATGGTCCGCCTCGCCGACGAGGAGACGCTCGCAGGCGAATTCACGACCGCTGGGTTCGGTCCCCGTACGCGATTCTACCAGTCGCTTCTCTGGGGCGCCTGGACCGCCACACGCCAGCCGTAGGCCGAGCCCGCTGGCGATGGAGTTCGTACCGGCGCTGGGACTCCTCGCCAGCGGGGCGTGATTCGCGGGGCTTTCGTCGCCTGCGGACGCCGAATAGAGCACCTGCGGCGAGCTTTCGCGTTGAACCCAGCCTTTGATCTCGCCCCTACCGTCATGGACATCTACCGCACGTCAGGCATCGTCTCCGGCCTCCTCGTCCTCACGGGGATCGTCGCCTTCCTGGTCTCCGCCTCCGGCAGCGTCACGGCACTCATCCCCGCGTTTCTCGGGGGCCTGCTCGGCGTGCTGACCGCTATCGCACGCGCGAAGCCTTCCCTGTCGAAGGCGGTCATGCACGGCGTCGTGCTGATCGCCTTGCTCGGCGCACTCGGAAGCCTCGGGCGCGTCGTGCCCGCGCTCATGGGTGGCGACATCGCCCTGCCGATCGCGTTTGGCGCACAGGTCGTCACATCGGTTCTGTGTGTGTGGCTGGTGGTCGCTTCGGTCCAGCACTTTCGCGCGCAGCGCCGCGGCTAGTGCGTAGCGAGTCCGTGCCCGTAAGTGCATGTCGTGCATGTATTTAGACTCTGTCTAAAGTACGGTTTTGCGGATCTTTCCTCTGGTTGCGGAGTGGATTGGCCACATCACAACCCACGACACCCATGACGACTCCACAGTCCCAATGCGCCGCCTGCACACACCTCGACCGCCAGGCGGCCGAGGATCTGCTCTGCAACGCATTCCCAGAGGGGATCCCGAAGGAGATCTGGACCAATGAGGTCGCACACACACAGAGCTACCCCGGCGATAATGGCATCCACCTCGAGCTGATCCCGCTCGATGTGCTCAGCCACGGTGCAGGGCAGGCCTAGCCTGCACCGCTCCTCTCTCGGCGGCCGCGAACCCTCTGGCGTTCGCGGCCGTCGCTGCGTTTAGGGCGGTCCGCACCCTCGTCAGGCGCCAGCGGGGCGCTCTCAGGTGCCGCTGGCGTCTCTGCTAGGCCGCGCCAGCAGGCTCCTCGATGCGGTCCAGCACGACGGCTGGCTCGGCAGCGCTTACCTGAACCCTGTCCCCGACGGCGAATGGCGCGCGCGCGTCGGCGTGCACGAGGCAATCGACTGGCCCGAACCCGACGCCGGGGAGCCGAACGCGGTACGTGATGTCATGCCCCCAGTAGTCGCGGGCGAGAACTGTGCCTGACGTGCTGTCCGCGGTGCTGGCGTCGAGCGTAAGCGACTCCGGGCGGATCGAGACGAGGACCGTTCCGGATGCCTCGCGGTGGAGCGGAAGTGGGCCCAGGGGGCTCGTGGCCGTCTCGCCGTCCGCCTGGACCAGGACGAGGTTGGTGCGCCCCAGAAATTGCGCCACGAAGAGCGTGCGCGGCGTGCTGTAGACCTCCTCTGGCGTTCCGAGCTGCTCGATCCGTCCGCTTTGCATGACCGCGACGCGGTCTGCGAAGGCGAGCGCTTCCTGCTGGTCGTGCGTCACCAGAAGGGCAGTCATCCCCTCCGCCTGGACGAGGTCTCGAACGCGATCGCGCGTCTCATGGCGCAGCCCGGCATCAAGGCTGGAGAACGGCTCATCGAGGAGCAGGAGGCGAGGCCGGGGCGCAATCGCCCGAGCCAGCGCCACACGCTGCTGCTGGCCCCCGGACAGCGCATGCGGAAGGCGCTCTCCAAGCTCAGACAGCCCTACCAGGCGAAGGACCTCGTCGACCCGATCCGACCGCTCGCTGCGGGAGAGCCGGCGCAGCCCGAACGCGACATGATCGCGGACCGTGAGGTGCGGAAACAGAGCGTAGTCCTGGAACACAAGCCCGATGCCCCTCTGCTCGGGCGGCAGGTAGGTGCCGCTGTTGTTGAGAATCCGCCCTCCGAGCGTGACGCGGCCGTTGTCCGGCTGTTCCAGTCCAGCGAGACACCGCAGCGTGGTGGTCTTGCCACAGCCGCTCGGGCCGAGAAGAGCAAACAGCTCCCCCTCGCTTACGTCGAACGAAAGCCCGTTGACGACGGGTCGCGTGGGCTTCCCGTCTGTGGACGGAAAGCTCTTGGTGAGGTCGGAGATGGAGAGGAGTGACACGCGGACGTGTTGGGAGAGCCCGAGACGTGATTTACGCAAGCTGCCCGCGTGCTACCACGGAGAACCCGGAGGATTTCCAGCCAGCCGCGGCGTGAACTGATCTCCGCCAGCTGGCGAATGGAGAGACAGCGGAGGCCCCTTGAAGATGAAATGAGTCAAGGGGTGATCGAAAGCGCCCGCTGAGGTACGATCTAATTTAGATGGCATCCAAATAACGCCTGCCCGATCCGGTCTTGGACATCTGCGGGCTTCCCACCAGACACGTGTTTCCCATGACGTCATTCCGTGCTTCTGTGCCCCTGCTGGCGCTCGCACTCACCGTCGCTGCATGCGACAGCTCCGATCCGCTGGATCCGCCGATGATCGACGGCCAGCTCCAGGTTGAGGGCGGCCGCGGCACCGCTGCCGACTTGGTCTTGAACCTCGACGCCGACGCTGGTGTCCAGTCGTTGACCGTCGCCGTCGACGGCGGCGCAGCCGAGGCCATCACCGTCGCCGACGGCGCAACGCAGGTCACGTACTCGTTCGACATCCCCGCTGATGCGACCGTCGGAACGGCCTACAGCCTCGCCTTCACGGTGACCGATGACGAGGGACAGACCGACACGGCCACCGGTACGGTGACCGTCGGCCGTCTCATTGACACCCCCGACGACTACGAGTTCACCCGTGACGGCAGCACGACGGTCGCCTACAACGGGCAGATCAACCGCCTCAACATGGTCGCCGAGATGAAGGACTACCTCAAGCGCGCCGACCGAGGCGAAGTGATCTCGGAGCAGGTCCTCCTGGACATGTTCGAGAACGCTGGCGGCAACGGCGGCGGCAACTTCTCCTTCACGGCGTCGCAGCAGCTCAAGAACAAGACCTTCGCCCCGGACCTGGATGGCGGTCTCTACGAGGACTTCTTCGCCCGCGCGGCGGCCGCTAGCGTGGCCGGCAACGCTGGGACGGACGCAGCCGACGGCGTCGCCGGTCTGATCACGCGCGAGAACAGTGGCAACACGATCCTCGTGGACGAGAACGGCCGCGAGTTCGTCCAGTTCGTCGAGAAGGGCCTCATGGGGTCTGTGTTCTACAACCAGATCTTCAACACGTACCTCACCGATAACCGGATCGGCCCCAACGTGGAGAACACGGCGCTCCGCGACGGTGAGAACTACACCGACATGGAGCACCACTGGGACGAGGCCTTCGGCTACTTCGGCGCCCCCGTCGACTTCGCGTCCAACTGGCCGACGGAGCGGCGTAGCGAGGCTCGCTTCTGGGCCAACTACTCCAACGTGTCGGACCCGGAGCTCGGACTCAACACGCGGATCATGGACGCCTTCACGGCGGGCCGTGCGGCCGTGGTCAACAACGACCGCGCCGAGATCACGTCCAACACGGACGAGCTCTACACCGTGCTCGAGCTGACGACGGCGGCCACTGCCGTTCACTACATCAACGACACGCTCGGCCACCTGGACGAGGGCAAGACGGGTGAGGCCTTCCACACGCTCTCCGAGGCCTGGGCCTTCACGCGGGCCCTGCTGTTCTCGCCGCGCCGCCAGATCACGCCGGCCCAGATCGACGAGATCCTGGACACCGACTTCGGCGCCGATGGAAACTTCTGGAACGTGACCGTGGCGGGCCTGAACAAGGCCAAGTCTACCCTCGTTCAGATCTACCCTGAGCTCGCTCCAGTCCAGGACGACCTCTAGGCCGTCCGGCATCGTGTGTTCGAAGGGGCGAGGCGCCAGGCGTGCCTCGCCCCCTCGCGGTCTCTCACGTCGCGTCCATACCCATGCGCTTCGCTCCCCGCCCCGCCCTGCTGGCGGCCACCCTCGCGGCTTTCGCCAGCGTCACCCTCTTCGCGGCCTGCGACTCCGCCACCGACATGCCGCCCGATGAGCCGCCGCCCGGCCCGTCCTTCGAGCGCGAGGTGATGCTGATCCAGTGGGCCGACGCAGTGATTCGGCCGGCATACCAGGCACTCGACGCTGAGGTGTCGGATCTCGTCACCGCTGGCGAAGCCTTCGTGGACGCGCCGTCGGAAGCCACCCTGGGCGCGGCGCAGACGGCGCTTCGCGACGCGCGGATGGCATGGCAGGACGCCAACCTGTTTGGCTTCGGACCCGCTGACAACCTGGCCCTTCGAGGCACACTCAACACGTTCCCCAC
>JBCDLV010000076.1:0-12345 GCA_038744895.1 Bacteroidota bacterium
CTTTTTCGGCCGGACGCCTTCGGTCCTGACCGACCGCGACGACGACCAGATCGTGCTCCGCGACACCACCTCGGAGCAGAGCTACGGCGACTGGTTCCCGATGGTCCAGCTCCGTGTGCGGCCGACCGACTGGTTCGACGTCCGGCTGGCGTACACCGAGACGCAGGCCCGCCCCGATTTCCGCGACACGTCGCCGCAGGTTCGCATCAGCGACACCGGTCAGCTCATCACGAAGGGGAGCCCGGACCTGCGGCCGTCGCAGGCACAGAACGTCGACGCCTACGTCTCCTTCTACTCCAACCGGATCGGCCTCTTCAGCGTCGGCGGGTTCTACAAGCGGATCGAGGGCGTGATCTACAACGCCGATATCCGGCTCCAGGACGAGGAGACAGCCGCCGCAAATGGCTTCCCCGAGCAGGTCGGCTTCCGGCTCCTCGAGCCCCGCAACCTGGACACTCCCACCACGGTCCGCGGCATCGAGGTGGACTGGCAGGCCAACCTGCTCTGGCTGCCCGGTCCTCTGAGCGGCGTCACGTTCAACGCCAACGTCTCGCGCATCTTCTCGAACACCGAGATCGAGCGCGTCCGGTCGACTACCGAGCTGGGGCCACCGCCGTTCTTCATCCCCGTCGTCACCTTCTCGACCGTGCGCGAGGAGGTCCGCTTGCTGGACCAGCCGGACTGGGTCGCCAACGTGTCGCTCGGCTACGACCGCGGCCCGTTCTCCGGCCGTGCCTCGGTGCTGTACCAGGAAGGCAACCTGACCGGCTACGGCAACAACGACCGGACGCTCGCCTTCTTCGACACCTACGTCCGCTGGGATGCTCAGGCGAGCTACCGCCTGCTGCCGTCGCTCCAGCTCTTTGCGCAGTTCAACAACCTGACCGACCGGCCCGACCTCGCGCTCCAGAGCACGGGCCTCTTCCTCAGCGAGCAGGAGGCTTACGGGCGCTCCTTCAACGCAGGCCTCCGCTTCCGGCCCTGATTCCCTGGCTCGGCCCCGCGACCGGGCCAGCCCGGGGCTTCGGCCCCGGCTTCCAGGTCGCAACCCTACTCCCCACACCATCATGCAAGTCACTACTCCACTTCGCAGGCTGAGCCTGCTCGTCGCAGCGGCGTTCGCGCTGGCCGTCGCGCCTGAATCAGTCGCTCAGTCGCCGCTGGCGGTTGCGCCCGGCGTGGACGCGCTCAACATCGCGATCGAGAACGACACGAACCGCCCGGCCGACCGGGTCTACGTGCTTCAGCGGGGGGCGTACTACGGCGTCTCGCGGGAGATCAACAACCAAGGGTACACGCTCCGGATCGCCGCCGCCGAGGGTGAGGGCAACCGCCCGGTCATCCACCGCGCGTTCGACTCGAACGGCAACTCTCCGGGCAGCCGCTACTTCAACCTCGCGGGTGACGTGGAGTTCACCGGCATCTACTTCCTCAACGCAGACCCGAGCGGGGGGGAGGCTGCGACGGTGTTCGCACTCAACAACGAGGACATGCGCTTCGTCATCGACGATTGCGTGTTTCAGGGCGGCCTGTCGCGCCTGATCGAGGTCAACGTCGACGGCACGAAGATGTACTTCACCGACAGCGAATTCCGGAACCAGGTCCGCACCGACGGAAGCTCCAACGGCCGGCCGATCGACTACCGGACGGTCCGGTCGGACTCGCTCGTGATCGAGAACACGTCGTTCCTCAACATCTCGGGCTACCTGGTCCGGTACGGCGGGCCGGCGCTCGAGAACGTCATCTTCAACCACAACACGGTCTACAGCACCGGCCGGGAGCTGACGACGAACTCGTTCGCGACGCAGGTGATCAACTACCAGTTCACGAACAACCTCATCGTCAACCCCCACAGCTTCGGCCAGCCCCCCGTCCCAGAGGGGACCTTCCCGCAGGGCGTCGTCCCGCTGGACTCGCTGGACGCGTCGATCAACAACGGGTTCACCGAGGCCGACCGCAACCTGCGAATCGAGAACAACGGGTACATGATCACGAGCGACCTCCAGGCCTTCTACGATGCCCGCACAGCGTCAGGGGACTCCTTGATCGCGCGCGCGCTGCTCGACAACGGGCTGCAGTTCTATGTGGCGGCCAACCCGAGCGTCCGGTTCGGCAACAACGAGACGTACGACATCGACTTCGTCGCACCGCCTGACCTGACGGACTACATCACATTCCTGGGCAACTTCCGCGACGGTGCGTCGGACCCCGGCACCTGGATCTTCGGCGAGGCCGATGGGGAGCTCTTCCCGGCGACGCAGCCTCCGCCAGAGGACCTCGCTTATCCGGAGTCCAACCCGGCTTACACGGCGGCACAAGGTGGCTACCCACTCGGCAACCTCAACTACTTCCCCGCGCTCCGCCAGCAGTGGGAGGCCGAGGGCGGTCGCTCCGTCGCCACGGGCGATGCCCCGGACCGTGAGGGCTTCGTCCTTTACGGTGCCGCGCCCAACCCGACATCGGGACCGGTCGCTCTCCGCGTCGGCCTCGACGAGGCCGCGTCGGTGACGGTGGATGTCTTCGACATGCTCGGCCGCCGCGTCTTCCAGGTCCCTGCGACGGCTGTGCCCGCTGGCGAGAGCCACACGGTACGCCTCAGCGCGGATCTGCCCTCGGGTCTCTACATCGCCCGAGCGACGGCGGAGTCTGGAGGTGACCTCCGCGTCCGGACGACGCGCTTCACCGTCGCGCGGTAGCCGCGACGGTTTCGCTACGGCCCCGGCGGCGTCTGCTCGCCGGGGCCGTGGCCCACGTTTGCCGGCCGGTCCCTAGAGGGACGCTTTAGCCTAGCGTCTCGGATGAGGGGCCGGTCTCTTTCGGCCTCCTCCGGTGGGAGGCCGCTTCCTATCGATCTCATGGTGATCCGTACAGTCCTCATCGCACTCGTCGCCAGCGGGGCGTGCACGGCGCAGACGTGGGAGTCTGCCATCGCCTCGACAGGGAGCGACGGGCGGCTCCAGTACGTGGCCGACAGTGAGGGGAATCGCATCCCCGACTTCTCGCGCGCCGGATACCGAGGCGGCGATACGCCGCTGCCGGAGCTCCCAGTGGTGCGAACCGTGACGCCTGTGGATGGGGACGACACGGCCTCGATTCAGGCAGCGATCGACGAGGTCGCGGCGCTGGCGGCCGACGCGGATGGATACCGGGGAGCCGTCTTGCTGGAAGCAGGGACCTACCAGGTCAACGGAACACTCCGGGTGGAGGCGGACGGGATCGTGATCCGAGGCGTCGGCGACGGAGATGATCCAGGCGCCAACACGATTCTCGTGAGGAGCGACCCGGGTCAGGACCCAGTGATCAACCTCGGCCGCGAGGAGTTTGGATTCAACAGTGCGATGATTCGGTCGGTCCAGGGGCGGGCGCCCTCGTTCGTCGCCGATGATGTGGTGCCGGTCGGGGCGTACTCCTTCCGAGTCCGCAACCCCGAGCGGATGCGCCCCGGCTTGGACGTGGTCGTGTTCCACCCCGCCACGGCCGACTGGCTGGCGGCGATCGGCAACGGCGGAACGGCGAGCGACCCTCCCTGGCAGGTCGGGCAGCATCCGATCAGCTTCGTGCGCACAGTCGAGTCGGTCAACGGGGATCTCGTGACCTTCGATGCGCCGACGTTCTACCGCCTCGATTCGTCCGTGTCTCAGTCGTACGTCTATCCCCGAGAGATGGGAGGCGTGGTGCAGGAGGTCGGCGTCGAGAACCTCCGGATCGAGATCGAGACGCGCAGCCCGCAGGACGAGACCCAGGCGAAGAGCGCGATCGAACTGACGCTCGTCGAGCACGCCTGGGTCACCGGGGTGACCGCCCGGCAGTTCTGGTTCGCCGGCGTCGACGTGCAGAACTCGCGATACGTCACCGTCCGCGATTGCAATGCCATCGACCCGCACTCGCAGATCGCCGGTGCGCGGCGCTACAACTTCACCACCTCGCGGTCTCAGATGGTGCTCTTCGAGGGCAACTACGCCAACGAGGGCCGGCACGCGTACGCGGGCAACGGCTCCACGCTCGACTCCGGCGTCGTCTTCCTCGACAACACCTCGGAGGACGCGTTCGCGCCCAGCGAGGCGCACCGCCAGTGGGGCATGGGCTTCCTGTTCGACAACCACACCGAGATCGGGACGACGAGTACGAGCGTCTTCGACCGGCGCATCCACCTCGGCAACCGGGGCAGCTACGGCTCCAGCCACGGCTGGTCGTGCGCCAACTGCGTCGTCTGGAACGCCGAGATGAACGGCTCGCTGGCGGTGGTCGAGAAGCCGCCGACGGCCCAGAACTACGCCATCGGCGTGCAGGGAGCGGTCAGCGATGACGGGCCGTTCTTCCAGAACACCGGCGCATACATCGAGGGGACGGACCGGACAGGCTTGTCGCCGCGCTCGCTCTACCTGCGTCAGGTCGCAGACCGCCTGTCTCCGGTCTCGACCGAAAGCCCTGTCGTACAAGGTGGCCTCGGCTCGCCCGCACCCAACCCCGCGACGTCCCGGCTGGCGCTCACGCTCGACCTCGCGGCAGCGGGGCCGGTTCGCTTGGTCGTGTTCGACGCACTCGGCCGCGAGGTGCAGGTCGTGGCGGACCGCTCGTTCGGGCCTGGGGCGCACCGCGTCGAGATCGATGCCTCGCGGCTGGCGCCGGGCGCCTACATCGTCCGCCTTCAGGCCGGTGATCTGGTCGACAGCCGCTCCTTCACCGTCGCCCGATGACCGCGCGCCTCCTCGCGCTGGCGGCGCTCGGCGTCGTGTCGGCGTCGTGCGCGGCCGCGCAGCGGACCCTCGTCTCGACGCCCTCGGAGCTGAGCGCGGCTATCGCTAGCGCGCAGCCAGGCGATGTCATCGCGCTGGCGAATGGGACGTGGACCGACGTGACGGTCGTGTTCCGGGCAGACGGGACGGAGGCCGACTCGATCCGTCTGGAGGCCGAGACGCCCGGTGGCGTCGTCCTCGACGGCTCGTCGTCGCTCCGCATCGCGGGCGAGTACCTCGTCGTGGACGGACTGCGCTTCGAGGGTGGCACCCTCAGCCAGGGCCACCTGGTCCAGTTCCGCGACGGCGCACGTGTGGCGAACCACAGCCGCCTCACGAATTCGACCATCGTCGGTGTCGGCGCGATCAACTCAAACGTCAACACCAAGTGGGTCTCGCTGTACGGCACCCACAATCGTGTGGACCACAACTACATCGCGGGGAAGACCAACCTGGGAACGACGCTCGTGGTGTGGCTGGAAAGCGGCGCCAGCCACCAGCCGACCTACCATCGGATCGACCGAAACCACTTCGGGCCGCGCCCTCCACTCGGGCAGAACGGCGGCGAGACGATCCGCATCGGGACGAGCAGCGTGTCGATGCAGGACGCTTTCGTGACGGTCGAGGAGAACCTCTTCGAGCAGTGCGACGGCGAGATCGAGATCATCTCCGTCAAGAGTGGAAAGAACACCCTCCGCCGGAACACCTTTCTCCGCTCGCGGGGGACGCTCACGCTGCGCCACGGAAACGGCTCGCGTGTCGAGGGCAACGTGTTCCTCGGCCAACGAGTCGACGACACGGGCGGCGTGCGCATCATCGGGGAGGATCACGTGGTGGTGAACAACTACTTCGAGCTGCTGGCGGGGACAGGCCTCCGGGCGGCGATCTCGATCATGAATGGCGTCCCGAACTCGCCGCTCAACCGCTACTTCCAGGTCCGCAACGTCACCGTCGCCCACAACACGGTCGTCCGCGCACGCGACGCGCTGGCAGTCGGCGCCGGTGCCGACGCCGAGCGAACGTTGCCGCCGGAGAATGTCCGCTTTCACAACAACGTGCTGCTCTCCCAGGGCGAGACGATCGTCGACCTGGACGCCGAGCCCATCAACATGACGTGGGACGGCACGCTCTACTGGGGCGGATCGCTCGGGATGGACGAGCCGCCTGGTGCGACGCGCGTGAACCCGCTCATCCAGCCGGAAGCGGGGGAGACCCTCTGGCGCCCACTTCCCGAGAGCCCGATCCTGGACGCCGCCGTCGCGATCCCTGGCCTGGACCTCGCGACCGATGTCGACGGCCAGTCCCGAGACGCCACCCCGGACATCGGCGCCGATGAGCGCTCGCCGGACGCCGTCCGGTTCCGCCCGCTGACCCCGTCCGATGTCGGCCCATCGTGGCCCGGCGCGACGACGGCCGAGCCTGATGTCGGACGCTCCAGCGGGATCCGCCTCGGGGCTCCGTTCCCGAACCCGTCCGACGGCGCGGCCTCCGTCCCGCTGGCGGCGACCGCCAGCGGGGACGTGGAGGTCGTCGTGGTCGACGCCCTCGGGCGTCAGGTCGCGACGCTGCTCCAGGGTGCCATCCCTGCCGGCTCGCGGACCGTCCGCGTCGACACGCTGGGATGGCCTGCGGGAGTCTACACCGTGGTCGCCCGCCGAGGCCGCGACGTTGCTCGGACGCCCTTCACCGTCCTGACGTCTCGATGACGCAGTCATCCGGCTCAGACCTCCCGTGCCGCGTGGTGCTCTCGGCAGGATCGCTTGCCGACTGTTCATCTGCCGTGACGAGTGGCTAAATAAGGCGGCTGCTCCATCTTCCTGGTCCTCTCCCATCCCCGTAGGTCCCATGTCCATGTCTCGCGATGCCTATTGGCGCGGCCAGCTCCGCCGGATCGTGGTCCTGCTGGCGATCTGGGCGGCCGTCGCCTTCGGCCTTTCGATCGCGCTCGCGCCCGCGCTCAACCAGGTCATGCTCGGCGGGATCCCACTCGGGTTCTGGTGGGCACAGCAGGGCAGCATCCTCGTGTTCATCGTCCTGATCCTCGTCTACGCGATCCTGTCGGACCGCGCCGACCGCGCGGCCGGTCTCGACGAGGAGGACGTTCCCCCACCCAGCACGCACTAGCATGGGCATCCAAGAGTGGACCTGGGTGACCGTCGGGGTCACGTTCGCCGCGTACCTCTACATCGGCTACCGAAGCCGCGTGGCCTCGACGCGGGGATTCTACGTCGCGGGCCAGGGCGTCCCGGCGATTGCCAACGGGGCGGCGACGGCGGCCGATTGGATGAGCGCCGCCAGCTTCATCTCGATGGCGGGGCTGATCGCATTCCAGGGGTTCGACGGGAGCGTGTACCTGATGGGCTGGACCGGCGGCTACGTCCTGCTGGCGCTCCTGCTGGCGCCGTTCCTCCGCCGGTTCGGTCAGTTCACGGTCCCCGACTTCGTCGCGGCGCGGTTCGACTCGAAGGCGGCCCGGTTGGTGGCGGCCATCGCGGCGCTGTTCGTATCGCTGACCTACGTCGCCGGGCAGATGGGCGGCGTCGGCGTCGCGTTCGGGCGATTCCTCCAGGTGCCGTTCGAGGTCGGCGTCGTGATCGGGATGGTGATCGTGGCCTTCTTCGCCGGGCTGGGCGGGATGAAGGGGATCACGTACACCCAGGTGGCCCAGTACTGCGTGCTCATCTTCGCGTACTCGGTCCCCGCGATCGCACTCGGGCTCACGCTCTTCGGCAACCCGGTGCCTCAGGTCGCCCTGTCCGATGCGCTGCCGATCCTCGACCAGATCCAGATGGACCTGGGGCTCGACCCATACTCGAGCCCGTTCGTCAACAACGACGCGCTCAACGTCTTCTGCATCACGCTCTGCCTGATGGTGGGGACGGCGGGGCTTCCGCACGTGATCGTCCGGTTCTACACGGTCAAGTCGGTCCGCGCGGCGCGGTGGAGCGCGTTCTGGGCCATCCTCTTCATCGGCATCCTCTACACGACGGCTCCGGCCATCGCCGTCTTCGCCAAGACGGCCGTGCTCCAGCAGTTCGTGGAATTGGGCCCGCAAGGGTTCGTGGCGCAGCCGTGGGTCCAGAGCTGGGCCGCGACCGGGCTGATCGACACGCAGGCGATCGTCGCCAGCGGGGGGGATGTGGATGCGTTCCTCGGCGCCATCAACCGCGACATCATCGTGCTGGCGACGCCCGAGCTGTCGGGGCTGGGTCCGTTCATCGTCGCGCTGGTCGCGGCGGGCGGACTGGCGGCGGCGCTCTCGACGGCGAGCGGTTTGCTCCTCGTCATCTCGTCGAGCCTCGCGCACGACATCTACGGGCAGATGATCAACCCCGAGGCGGACGACCGCAAGCGGCTGGCCGTCGGCCGCGCGATGATCCTGGTGGCCGTCGTGCTGGCGGGCCTCCTGGGGATCTTCCCGCTCGGCTTCGTGGCCGAGGTGGTCGCGTTCGCCTTCGGCCTGGCGGCCGCGTCCTTCTTCCCGACGATCGTCCTGGGCATCTTCTGGAAACGGGCGAACCGTCAGGGTGCCGTCGCCGGGATGGCCGCCGGGCTGGCGTTTACGTTCGTGATGATCGTGCTCATGAGGGCACACGTGGTCGCGCCCGGCGTGTTCGGGGATGCGCCCGTTCTGGAGTCCTTCCTCGGCATCAAGGCGCAGGGCATCGGGGTCATCGGGATGCTGATCAACTTCGGGCTGACGGTCGCGGTGAGCCTGGCGACACCGCCTCCGCCGGAGCACGTCCGCCAGCTCGTCGACAGCGTGCGGTCGCCCAGCGGGCTCGGTCTGGATGAGGCGTAGCCACGGCGTCTGCTTCAGCACATCCTTCTCCCGACTCGTCATGAGACTCGCGTGGACCTTCCCGCTGGCGGTTCTCGTGGCTGGGTGCGCGGGCCCGCCCGATGGCGTCCGCCAGCAGGCCACGCTCGGCGAGGTGGAGCGCGACCGCGTGCTCGCAGCCGCAGAGCAAGCGATGGGCGAGGCGCCTGTGACAGTCACGGCGGCTCGGGCCGAGCGGAGCGCAGGAGGCCCGCACGACTTCTACTCCGAGGGCGACTACTGGTGGCCTGATCCCGACAACCCCGGTGGCCCGTACGTCCGGCGCGACGGAGAGACCAACCCGGACAACTTCGTGGCCCACCGCCAGGCCATGCGGCGACTCGCGCGGATCGTCCCGGACCTCGCATCCGCCTACGTGCTGACCGGGGACGATCGGTATGTGGACGAGGCGCTGCGGCACCTCCGGGCGTGGTTCGTGGCGCCGTCTACCCGGATGAACCCGAACCTGCTCTACGCCCAGGCGATCAGCGGGCGCGTAACAGGGCGTGGCATCGGCATCATCGATACGGTCCACCTCGTGGAGGTGGCACGGGCCGTCGAGGTGATGGCCCGTGAGGGCGCGATTCCCGAGGCCGAGGCGTCGCGGATTCGCCACTGGTTCCGCGACTACCTCACCTGGCTCACGACGCACCCCTACGGGATCGACGAACGCGACCACGGCAACAACCACAGCACGGCGTGGGCGCTCCAGGCGGCGGCCTTCGCGAGCCTCGTAGGCGACGAATCCGTCCTCGCTGACGTCCGCCAGCGGTTCAGGACCGTGCTGATCCCGGACCAGATGAACGATGAGGGTGGCTTCCCCGACGAGCTCGGGCGGACCAAGCCGTATGCCTACTCGCTGTTCAACCTCGACATGTTCGCGGGCGTCGCACAGGTTGCCTCGACCCCCGACGACGACCTCTGGGCCTTCGAGACGCCCGACGGGCGCGGGCTGGCGCTCGGCCTGCGATTCATCGAGTCCTACGTTCGCGACAAGAGCGCGTGGCCGCTCCCGCCCGATGTCGAGTACTGGGACGACTGGCCCGTCCGCCAGCCTGCGCTGCTGTTCGGCGGTGCGGCCCTCGGCCGAGTGGACCTCGTGTCCCTGTGGGCTGCCCAAGACGCGGACCCGACGGAGGAGGAGGTGATCCGGAACCTGCCTGTCCGGCGCCCCCTGCTGTGGCTTCCAGCTGAAACGGCGATCCCTGGCGGGAGCAGGTAGCCCTGGAGGCGAGGCTCAGCCGCTGGCGACCTCCTGCTGGCGACGTTCCCAGGCCCAGGGAAGCACCTACGTCCCAGCCAGCGACAGCGCGGCGACGTCGACCCGTGCGCCAGCGGCCAGGAGAGGGCGAGCGGCCGCGTCGACGGTGGCGCCCGTCGTGATCACATCGTCCACGAGGAGAAGCCGCTGTCCTCGTACCTCTGCGCCCGCCGCCAGCTGGAACGCGCCGTCCACGTTGTGTCGTCGCGCTTCCGCTGAGAGCGTCGCCTGCCGCAGGGTGGCGCGCGTCCGGATGAGCACGTTCAGGACCGGACGGTCCAGGGCCTGAGCGACTCCTGCGGCCAGTGCTTCGGCCTGGTTGTACCCACGCTCCAGCTGGCGCAGCCGCGCCAGCGGCAGCGGCACGACGCCGTCAGGAGTGGCTCCGGTCTCGCGGACGGCTGCGCCGATCAGCCGGCCCAGCTGGCGGCCTAGGACGGGGCGCCCGCCGTACTTGAGTGCGTGCTGCACGCGCCGGACCGTTCCGCCCGCGTCGAAGGCCCAGACCGCGACGACGTGGTCCACGGGGGACGCCTCGAACAGAGCCGCCGCCGACCCGCGATCCGCACGAGGCAGGCCACGAAGGCAGGATGGGCACAGGGCGTCCCGCGGATCGCGCAGCCGCACCTCGCAACCGTAGCACAGGGACGGATACGCCAGGGCGGCCATGCCCTCCGCCAGCCGAGCCAGCGCCGGGCGAATCTGGAAGGAGGGCGAGAACGGAGAGAGGCGCATGGCGAAGGAATATCTTGGCGGCGTCCCTTCTCTCCAAACGCCCCTCGCCATGCCCGAACGACGCGGGATGATCATCAAGAACGTGTCCGAGGCTCCTCTCGACCTCCGACTCGACACGCGCACCATCCACATGGAGGCTGGCGACGAGCGGCCTGTGACGGCGGTGGAGGTCCGCGATGCGGTGCTGCGGCAGGCGCTCCAGATCCGCTCCATCGCCATCGTCCGCCCGACCACGGAGGAGGAGGCCGACGCGCTCGACACGGAGCTGAGCGACGGGTAGGACGCCAGCGGGTGAGGCAGCGCGCGGCACAGCGGTAGCTTCGTGGGATTCCGTTTGTAGCCGTGTCTACGTCTTCCGATCCTCCCGCGCCCTCCCCAGAGGTCGAGCTCTCGCCCGGTCGCCGCCGCGCGTTCGCCATCGCCACGGCGTTCCTGCCGCTGCTCTTCTTCGTGGTGCTCGAAGGGGGGCTCCGCCTAGCGGGCTACGGCGAGCAGCCGCCCTTGTTCGTCGAGGTTGAGGCGGCCGAGGGCCGAATGACCGTCAACCGCCAGGTGGCCCGGCGCTACTTCGCCAACACGGCCTCCGTCCCCACGCCCAACCCGGACCTCTTCCTCGCCGACAAGCCCGAGGGAACCCTGCGGATCATCGCCCAGGGCGGCTCCTCGGCTGCAGGCTACCCGTTCTACCGAGGGGCCTCCTTCCCACAGATCCTCGGTACGCGCCTCCGGCTGGCGTACCCGGACCGCGAGATCGAGGTCGTCAACACGGCCATGGCGGCCGTCAACTCGTTCACACTGCTGGACCTCGTGGACGAGGTGATCGAGGCCGATCCCGACGTCGTGGTCATCTACGCCGGTCACAACGAGTACTACGGAGCGCTCGGAGCGGCCTCGACCGAGTCCGTCGGCGGCTCCGCTGGCGTGACGCGGCTGTACCTGAGCCTGCGGTCCTGGCGCACCGTCCAGCTGGTGCGCAACACCATCGGGCGCGTGGCCGCGCTCGGCGCCGAGGACCGCGAGATCGGCCGGCCGCCGTCCAACACGCTCATGGCCCGGATGATCGGCGAGCAGAGCGTCCCGTACGGCGGCGAGATCTACGAGAAGGGACTGCGCCAGTTCGAAGGCAACCTGGACCGAATTCTGGCGCGCTACCAGGAGGCGGGCATCCCCGTGTACGTGTCCACGCTGGCCTCGAACGAGCGAGACCAGCGGCCCTTTATCACGGCCCATACCGCTGGCGCGGACACCACCGCCTGGTTCGAGACGGCCCAGGCGGGCGCGGACGCGCTCTTCGAGCAAGACTTCGATGCGGCGATCGGCTTTCTGGAAGAGGCGACGGCTCTCGACTCGCTCGCCGCAGACGCCCACTTCGCGCTCGGCCACGCCTACGACGGTGTTGGGCGCACCGAGGAGGCTCGGGAGGCGTGGGAGCGCGCCCGCGACCTCGATGCGCTTCGGTTCCGCGCCCCGCGCGCTTTCAACGACCTCATCCGACAGTCGGCCGAGGAGCATGGCGCTCGCCTGGTCGATGGCGACGCGGCGTTTCGGGCTGCCTCACCGGGCGCCTCCGTGGGCAGCCGCCTCATGCTGGAGCACCTGCACCCCAACCTGGACGGTTACAGCGTCCTCGCCGATGCGTTCTTCGACGCCTTCGTCGAGGACGAGCTTCTGGGAGAGGCGCCACGGCCCACGCCAGCGGGCGCCTTGGTCCGCCTCGTCACGCCGATGGACTCCGTCGCAGGACGGATCCGGGTGGCCCAGCTCACCGCCGGGTGGCCGTTCCGCCCCGAGGA
>JBCDLV010000077.1:0-12139 GCA_038744895.1 Bacteroidota bacterium
CTCGTTGGAGTGGGCGCCTGGACTCCACGCCGCCGGCCCGCTGGCGGAGCTCGAACTCGGGCCGACCGCTCGCAACATCGCGGGCGCTCGCGCCGCCGCCGCCCGCCTCCCTTCCGCATAACCCTCCGTCCCCTCTCTAGATATGATCCCCTCCGCTCTCTTCCGCCGACGCAGCGTCCTCCGATTCCTGTTCGCCGGCACGGCCGGTACCGCCGCGCTCGCGGTCGCCCCCGGCTGCGCCAGCGGGCGCACCACGGCCCAGCCGATGACGGTGAGCCGGCCCGGCGCCGCGCGCCGCATCGTGCCCGCGGGCCCCGGCGTCGCGTTCGACCTCGCGACCGCTGCGCCCGACGCCTCGGCCGTCTACCCGTACGCGCTTCCGGACCTGCCCTACGCGCCCGACGCGCTCGACGCGGCTATCGACGCCGAGACGATGCGGGTCCACCACGGGCGACACCACCAGGGCTACACCAACAACCTCAACCGCGCGCTCGAAGGGTACCCCGAGTTGCAGCAGCGGCCGCTCCTGGCGTTGCTGCGCGACGTGTCGGCCCTGCCCGAGCCTATCCGGCTGGCGGTCCTCAACAACGGCGGCGGCTACCTCAACCATGCCCTCTTCTGGCCGATGATGCGGCCCGGCGGCGGAGGGAGCCCGGCGGGCCCGCTGGCGGACGCCATCGACGAGGCGTTCGGCTCGCTGGACGCCCTGAAGCAGCAGTTCAAGACTGCCGCGACCGGCGTGTTCGGGAGCGGGTGGGCGTGGCTCGTCCGCGACGCCTCGGGCGCGCTCCAGGTGATCCAGACGACCGAGCAGGACCCGCCGCACGCCTTCGGCTTCGTGCCTGTCCTCGGCGTGGACGTGTGGGAGCACGCCTACTACCTCCGCTACCAAAACCGCCGCGGCGACTACGTAGACCGCTGGTGGAGCGTGGTCGACTGGGAGCAGGCCGCGCGCAACTACGACGCTTGACACTGGACCCGACTCAACCCAAACATCATCATGTCTGATTTCGCAACACCCGTTCGCCGATCCCTTGCGCGGTGGCTCGCGCCGTGCCTCCTCCTCATAGGCCTGCTGGCGGTCGGCGGCGCCAGCTCCGAAGCGAGCGCGCAGGTCGCCGCGAGCGAGATGGCGGGGGCATGGCAAGTCGTCGACGGCACCCGGATGGAGGTCGAGTACGCCCGCCCGCGCCTCCGCAACCGTCCGAACCCCTACGGCACGATGGAGCGGTGGGGGATGACGTGGACGCCCGGTGCGGGCGACGCGTCGACGTTCACCGTGGACCGCCCCGTGACCGTCCTCGGCGAGCCGCTGGCGGCGGGGACGTACTCGCTGTGGCTCGTCCTCCGCGAGAGCGAGCCGTGGACGCTCGTGATGGACCCGACGGCCGAGCGCTTCCACCTCGACCCGCCCGACTCGACCGGCGTCGAGGGCCAGCTCCGCGCCGACGTCATGCCGGAGACGATGCCCCACACCGAGGCGCTGACCTGGGAGTTCGCCGAGGTCCAGGCCACCGGGGCGACGCTCGTGATGCGCTGGGGCCCGCTCGGCGTGCGCATCCCCATCGAGGTCGAGCCGACGTACCCGCTGGCGGTCTCGGAGACCGATGCCGCACTGGTCGAGGGCGTCTACGACTACCAGTGGAACGAGGAGTACGACTGGGCTGACCGAGGCCCTACGACGTTCACCATCGCCCACCGTCCCGATGGGACGCTCGTCGGCGAGTGGGATCCGCCGCTGTACGGGTCCATGCGCGAGACGCTGCTGGCGAAGGCCGACTCGGGCCGGTACCTCCAGACGCTCACGCGGCGCGGCGAGGTGTGGGGCATCTACGATACCTCGCCCTTCACGTTTGACTACGATGCGAGCGGTCAGACGCAGGGCTTCACGCTCGCGTACGGCGAGAACGAGGTCGGGACCGCCGTCCGCCGAGGCCCGGTTCCGGACGGCTTCCTCGCCCAGACTGACAGCGCGGCGGCGGTTCGCTGGAACGTGCTGACGCGCGACCTCTGGATGCGCGCCCGCGACAACGCGCGGCTGGCGGACTATGCGCCCGGCACGCCCGAGCAGCGCGCCGTCCGCCGGACGCTCGACCGAGGCCTCGCGCTCGCCGCGATGGTCGCCTACGACGCCGCCGTTGCAGCGCGCACCCTCGCCCGCGCCGACACAGTCGGCGGCCGCATCCCGACCCCTGAGCCCGTTATCCGCGCGGCCGTTGCGACCGCCAGTGGGGCGGTGCTGGCCGACCAGTTCGCCGACCGGCTCGCCGACCCGGGAGCGCAGGCGCTGATCGATGCCGCGCTCGCGCAGGACGCAGCGCGCGCAGCGCGTGAGCTGGACGAGGAGCGCGCCGCCGAGGCCCTCGCGCTGGGCGAGACCGCTGCGGCGCGCCTGCTGGCGTGGGCCGAGACGGACGGCACCGACATCGTGTGGGACGGCACGGTGCCAACGGGCCCGGCGATGTGGGTCAACGCGCCAGGGGAGGAGCCCGACGGCCCCGCTCGCGCCGTGTGGCGCCCGTGGGCGATGACCTCGCCCGACCAGTTCCGCCCGCCCCAGCCGCCGACGATGGGCGACGCGGCGTTCGACGCGGCGCTGGAGGAGGTCCGGCAGGTGGTGGCTGCACGGACCCCAGAGCAGGCCGACCTCGCGCGCCGCTTCGCCAATGAGCCCCTGAACGTGACGTTCCACGAGGCCGCGACCGACGCCCTCGTCGACGCGCGCTGGGCGAGCGAGTACGAGTCGGCCCGGGTGCTCGCCCTGCTTGCGGTGGCGATGTACGACGCCAACGTCGCCTGCTTCGACGCGAAGTACCGCTACTGGCTGCTCCGCCCGACGCACGCCGATGACTCGATCGAGATCGCCGAGGGCGTCCGCCTGCCCAACTTCCCGGCCTACCCCTCGGGCCATGCCTGCGGTGCAGGTGCCGCGGCCGAGATCGTCGGCGCGCTCGTCCCACAGTCCCGCGAGGTGATGGACGCCATCTCCGACGCCGCCGCCATGTCGCGGCTCTACGCGGGTGTCCACTACCGCTTCGACAACGACGACGGCCTGGCGCTGGGCCGCGAGGTCGCGGCGTGGGTCTTGGAAATGGACGTACGGAAGAAGCTCGGCGCGTGGCGCGAGGCGCCGACCCCATGACCCGGCACTGCCTCGTGCCACGGGACCGAGCCTCAAACCGGCTCGCTCGCGCCGTCCGCCAGCCCGGGAGGACCGGCAGACCGCAGACCACTGCGCCAGCCGTCGCCTGTGGTTCATCACTCACTCACCTTTACAAGTTGCGGAGGCACTCCCTTCCATCGTGTCATCCTGAACGCAGTGAAGGATCTCGGCGCCGACGGTACAGGCCATCGGCGACGGTAAATCTGGACTTCAGGCCCGAGTTGAGATCCTTCGCGTTCGCTCAGGATGACACGAGGAGAGATCGGGCGCAGAACGCTCCTTGACCAACCGCTATGACGCTCACCATCGCACGCAAGGAGGCCACCGAGATGGCCCGCGACGGACGGTTCCGCTGGGCCGTCGGCATCGTTCTGGTCTTGCTCCTCGGCTCGCTCGTCGCTGGGTGGACGCACTACGCGTCCGCCGAGGCCGAGCGCGCGACGGCGCAGGCTTCCGATCGAGAGGTGTGGCTCGGGCAGGGCGAGAAGAACCAGCACTCGGCGACGCACTTCGGCGCGTACGCCTTCAAGCCGACGACCCCGCTGACGGCCGCCGACCCGGGCGTGCTGCCGTACACGGGCACGTCGGTGTTTATGGAGGCGCATAGCGGGGCTGACGCCGACTTCCGCCCGGCCGAGGACGCCACGACCGTCCAGCGCCTCGGGAGTCTGACCGCGGCCTCGACGCTCCAGCTGCTCGTCCCGCTGCTGATCCTCCTGCTGGCGTTCTCGGCGTTCGCAGGCGAGCGCGACGCTGGGACGCTCCGTCAGCTCCTCAGCCTGGGCGTGCCCCGGAAGCGGCTCGCGCTCGGCAAAGCGCTCGGCGTGGCGTCGCCGATCCTGCTGCTCGTCGTCCCGCTGGCGGTCGTCGGCGTGGCGGCGCTGGCGCTGTTGGACGGGCCGGGCTCGCCGCTCGCGACCCTCGGCCGCGCGTCGATGCTCGTGGGCGTCTACGTCGCCTACTTCGTACTCGTCCTCGCGCTGTCGCTGCTGGTCAGCGCGTGGGCCGGCTCGTCCCGGACGGCGCTGGTCACGCTCCTCGGGTTCTGGCTCGTGACCAGCTTCGTCGTCCCGCGCGTGGCCGTGAGCGCCGCCGACGCCCTCCACCCGACGCCGACTCTGACCGCGTTCGAGGAGTCCTGGCGCGCCGAGCGCGAGGCACTTCCACCCTGGCCCGACCGCGTCGCCGAGATCGAAGAGCGGCTGATGGAAGAGCAGGGCGTGGACACGCCGGATGCGATCACCGCCAGCGTGTCGGGCGTGGCGCTCTACGAGGCCGAGCGCGACGAGACGGACCTTCGGCGACCGCTCTACGCGGCGCTGGGGGAGCAGTACGAGACGCAGACGCAGACGGCTCAGGCCGTCTCCATCCTCTCGCCGCTCCTCGCGGTCCAGCTGGTTTCGATGGGGCTCGCCGGCAGCGACCACGCCCACCACCGCCACTTCGCGGATGCCGCCGAGGCGTACCGCTACGACTACGTCCAGGCGCTCAACCAGGACATGATCGACGAGAACGCGGACTGGAGCTTCACCGTCGGGCGCGAGATGTGGGAGGAGGTCCCGCCCTTCACGTACCAGACGCCGTCCGCCAGCTGGGCCGTGGGTCGGTACGGCCTCAGCCTCGGCGTGCTCGGTGCCTGGACGCTCGCCCTCCTCGTCGCGCTTCCCATCGCGGCCGGGCGGCTGCGCGCTGCCTGAGCCATGGGATCGTCCGTCCTCCGGTTCGAGACCAAACGCCTCCTCGCGAGCGGCGCGGCGGGGATCACCGCACTCCTGCTGCTCGGCCTCATCGCGTACGCCGGATACGTCGGCGTGCAGCATACGTCCGAGCAGCGAGGCGTCATCGAGACCTATGCTGCCGATCATGCCGAGAGCCTAGACGCCGTCCGCCAGCGGGTCGCGGCGGCGGAGTCCACGGCCGTCGCCAACGGCGAGTCGCTCGACGGGCCGGTCGCGTTCGGGTCGCGGCATCCGTACGTGATCGGCTCGGCGCAGGGTCGCGTGCTGACGCTGGAGCCGGCCCCGCTGGCGGCGTTCGCCGTCGGCCAGAGCGACCTCCAGCCGGCCGCCGTGCGCGTGACCATCGGCGGGCGCGAGCCGATGGGCGGCGCGGCAGCGCTCGACCACCCGCTGAAGCTGCTCGCGGGGCACGTCGACCTCGCGTTCGTGTTCGTGTTCTTCTTCCCGCTCCTCGTCCTCGCGCTGACGTTCGGGCTGACCTCGGCCGAGCGCGAGTCGGGCCTCTTGCGGATGGTGCTCTCGCACCCGATCCGCCTGACGACGCTCGCGGCGGGCAAGCTGACCGTCCGCGCAGCGCTCCTGTTCGGCTGCGCCGCGGTCGGGACCGGGGCCGTCTGGCTCGCCAGCGGGGCCGAGGGCGGCGTCGGCCGGTGGGCGCTGTGGCTGCTCGTGGTCGTGTTGTACGGCGGGTTCTGGCTCGCGCTGGCGGCGTTCGTGGACAGCCGCGTGCGAACGCCCGTCACCGCCGGGCTCGTGCTGGCCGCGTGCTGGCTCGGCCTCGTCGTGGTGGTGCCGGCCGTCGTGAACGTGGTGGCGACCTCGCTCTATCCCGTCCCCTCGCGGATGGACTACGTGACGGCGCGGCGGACGGCGGCCGGGCTGGCCGAGCGGGAAGGGGCGGCCTCGCTCGCGCGCTACTTCAACGATCACCCCGAGCTGACGACCGTCGAGGAGGAAGAGGCCGACTTTCCCATGCTCCGGGTCGCGCAGGACGAGCGGATCGCTGAAGCCCTGGCACCCGTCGAGGCGCGGTTCACGGAGCAGAAAGCGGGGCAGCAGCGGTTCGTCCGCGCGCTCGGGTACCTGTCGCCGGCCGTCCTCGCCCAGCAGGCCTTCCTCGATGTTGCGGGCACCGGCCACGCGCGCTACGCCGCCTTCGACGCCCAGACGGAGGCCTTCCACGAGGCCTGGGTGGATCGCTTCGCGCCGGCCTACTTCGAGCGCCAGCCGCTCCGCCTGGCCGACCTCGACGCGCTCCCCACGCTCGACCCCCAAATCGAGTCGACCGCCGACCTCCTGAGCCGCCTCGCCGGTCCGCTGGCGGCGCTCGCCCTGCTGGCGGCCCTGCTCGGTGCCGCCGCCAGCCGGGGCTACGGCCGCGCCGGCTCTGCTCTCTAACTCGCTCACGGTTCCCATGTCCGCCCCGATCCTCCACGCACGCGGCCTCACCAAGCGGTTCGACGGCGCCACCGCTGTGGACGCGCTTGATCTCACCGTGAACGCAGGCGAGGTCTACGCCCTCCTCGGCCCGAACGGCGCCGGCAAGACGACCACCATCAACCTGTTCCTCGGCTTCCTCGTGCCCGACGCCGGGGCCGCGCTGGTGGACGGGCTCGACGTGCAAGCCGAGCCGCTGGAGACGAAGCACCGGCTGGCGTACCTGCCAGAGCAGGTAGCGCTTTACCCGTCGCTCTCGGGCGTCGAGAACCTGAAGTACTTCGCCGCGCTGGCCGGGCACGACCTCTCCGACGCCGACCTCGCAGGTTTCCTGGACCAGGCGGGCCTCCAGCGCGAGGCGCACAGCCGCCGCGCCGGGACCTACTCCAAGGGCATGCGCCAGAAGGTGGGCATCGCCCTCGCGCTCGCCAAGGGCGCGAAGGCGCTCCTGCTGGATGAGCCCACGAGTGGCCTCGATCCGTCGGCCTCGGCCGAGTTCTCGGGGCTCGTGCGCCAGCTGGCGAACAGCGGCGCCGCCGTGCTCATGGCGACGCACGACCTCTTCCGCGTCAAGGACACCGCCACCCGGGTCGGCGTGCTCGTGGCCGGCCGGCTCCGTGAGGAGGTCGCGAGCGAGGCCCTGCCCACGACCGACCTGGAAGCGCTCTACCTCGGCCACGTCCACGGGGCGAAGACCCCTGTTCCTGCTTGATCCATCCCCGCAACACCACCGTACTATGCGTTTGCTTCTCCTTGCGGCTCTCCTGGTGGCCGCCCCCGCCTTCGCCCAGACGGGCGTCATCGAAGGCACGGTCCGCGACGCCGGCGGCGCGCCTCTGCCGGGCGCGACCGTTCAACTCGACGACCCCCCGCTCGGGACCACCACCGACCGCGACGGTCAGTACCAGATCGACGAGGTCCCCGTTGGCAACGTCGTGCTCATCGTCCGGTTCGTCGGGTTCGCGCCCTTCGAGCAGGTGGTGAGCGTCCAGGCCGGCCAGACCACCACCGTGGACGTCACGCTGTCGGACGCCGCCCTCGGGCTCAACCAGGTCGTCGTCACCGCCAACCGGACGGCCGAGCGGGCCGTGAGCGCGCCAGCGGCCATCAGCGTCCGCCCCGCCACGGTCATCGCCGAGCGCGGCGCGGTCACGGCCGCCAACGCGCTCCGTGGCGTTACGGGCGTCTACGTGCAGGAATACACCGAGGGCGCGTTCCCCATCGTCCGCATGCGGGGGGCCGGTGACGCCGGGATTCTCCAGAACACGGATGTCCTCATCCTTATCGACGGGATCCCGCAGGTCAACGTCAACGGGCAGAGCTACTACGAGCAGGTCCCGCTCGAAGGCGTCGAGCGCATCGAGGTCGTCCGCGGCCCCACGTCGGCGCTCTACGGCCGTAACGGGATCGGCGGCGCGGTCAACATCATCACACGAGAGGCGCCCTCCACGTTCAGCGCCTCGGCGGATCTCTCCGGCGGCTCGTTCGCGACGGGCCGCACGCGCCTCACGGCTGGAGGTCCCCTCGCGGGTCAGGCCGTCCGCGCCTTTGGCGCCTTCACAGCCGAAACCTCCAGCGGCTGGCGCGACGGCGGTGACCGCCTGCTCATCGACGGGTTCGGCCGCCTCGACGCCGACCTCGGCGACCGCGCCGGCCTCACGGTGACGGCCCAGACGGTCCGACTCGACCAGGGCTCGGTCTCCGTCCTGCCCATCGATGGATCTGGTGAGCTGTTCTCCGAGATTGAGCGGACGGCCAACCTCGCCCTCCCCGATACCGATGGAGAGAACCGGGCGACCCAGGCGGGCGCCCGCCTCACGGTCGAGGCCACGCCGACGCTCACGCTGAACACCCTCGCCTACGGCCGCATCACCGACCGCCGCCTCAACGACGACGCCACGTTCCTCGATGAGGTCGACCGTGAGGCAGGCGTCGCCGTTCGGTTCCCGTTCCAGCCCGAGCTTCGGGAGCAGGTCCTCGGCATCGAGCCGCGCCTGATCTGGTCGCCGCTCGGCGCGGACGGAGCCGTGTCGGTCACAGTCGGTGGCCTCCTCGAAGACAACCGCGGCGAGGCCGACTCCTACTCCATCACGACGGACGGGAGCGGCGGCTTCGGCTCGCTCCCGATCAACTTCCGGACGGGCGAGCAGACGCTGACCGGGCTCACGGAGACGCAGACCCGAGACGGTGAGTTTGGCTCGACCACCTTGGCCGGGTACGCCCAAGTCACCGCCCGTCCGGCCCCGCGCCTCACGGCCACCGGTGCCCTCCGCTACGACCGGACGACCCGGTCCATCGAGAACCCCCTGCGCACCCGGACGGAGGTCGAAGGCACCTTCGACCGCCTGAGCCCCCAGCTAGGTCTGAGCTACGGGTTTACCGATGCTGTGTACGCCTTCGCCAACTACGGCGAGGGATTCAACCCGCCGTGGGGCATCGCCTTCTCGTTCGAGCGCGAGGGCGCGGATGAGCTGGAGCCCGAGGTCGCCCGCAGCGGCGAAGTCGGGGTCAAGGTGCAGGCGCCCGGCGGCCAGTTCTTCGTCCAGGCCTCGGCCTACCGGATGGCCCGACGAGACCTGGTCCAAAGCGTTCGCGGCGAGGACGGCGTGACCCGCCAGGTCAACGCGGGCGCGCTCGACGTGACGGGCGCCGAGGTCGAGGTCGAGGCCTCGCTCGCGGCGCTCCTCCCCGGCCTGCGCGTCCGCGGCAGCTACGCCTTCACCGATACCGAGTGGCAGGAGTTTGTGGTGCGCGGGACCGACTTCGCCGGGACCTCCGTCGTTGGGACGCCCGAGCACCTTGCGTCCTTTGGCGCCACCTGGCGCCGCCCGACTGCCGCGGCCGGAGTCACGGTCGACTACGTCGGGAGCTGGGCCATCGATCGCGCCAATACGGTCGAGACGGACCCGTACGCCGTCGTCAGCCTCTTCGCCGAGACCGCGATCCCGGGTGTTCCCGAGCTTCGTCTCCGGGGCCAGGTCTTCAACGCGCTCAACGCCGAGTACCTGGAGCGGACCGAGTTTGACTTCGGCGGCAACCCGATCGCCGCGTCGCCCGGGCGTCCCGCCTGGGGGCTCGTCGGCCTGACGTACCAGTTCGGCGCGGGCTCGCTCCGTCGCTAGCACTCCGTCCGGTCGCCTGCTCTGCGCCCCGCGCGCCAGCGGGCGACCGGCGTGCCTTGACAACCCATGGCCCTCCTGACCCTCGACGACGTCACCAAGCGCTACGGCACGACGACTGCCGTGGCGGGCCTGTCGCTCCAGCTGGCGGCCGGTGAGGTCCTGTGTCTCCTCGGCCCCAACGGCGCCGGCAAGACGACGACGCTGAAGATGGTTCTGGGCCTCGAAGCCCCGAGCGAGGGCGCGGTCCACGTCGCAGGCTTGGATGTGGCCCGCGACGCGAATGCGGCCCGCCAGCGGATGGCCTACATCCCGGAGCGGGTCGCGCTCCACGAGGCGTTCTCCGGGCGCGAGAACCTTCGCTACTTCGCGTCTCTCGTCGGGGGGGCGGATCTCTCGTCTGCTCACCTGGAGCGCTGCCTGCGCCGCGTCGGCCTGCAAGAGGAGGCCTGGGACCGACGGCTGAACGGGTACTCCAAGGGGATGCGCCAGAAGGTGGGCGTCGCCATCGCGCTGGCAAAGGGCGCCGACCTCCTCGTCCTCGACGAGCCGACATCCGGCCTCGATCCGAAGTCGGCCGTCGATTTCGCTCGCTTGATCCAAGACGTCGCGGCCGAGGGCGCAGGTGTCATCATGGCGACCCACGACCTGTTCCGTGCCAAGGACATGGGTACGCGGATCGTGATTCTCAAGGACGGGCGGGCGGTCCGCACCCTCGACCCGGCGGAGAGCTCGTACACGGATGTCGAGGATGCCTACCTCGGCGTGTTCGAGACGGCATCATGAGCGGCGTCTGGACCGTATTCCGCCACGAGTGGGCGAGCTTCGCCCGTAGCGGATCGGTCGTGCTGATGGTGCTGATTGCGGGCGTCGTCGGCGTCGGCGCGGCCGTCGTCGAGCATCGGGCTTGGCAGGCGGAGCAAGCCGAGCGCGCTGATCTTCAAGCGCAAGAGGTCGAGCAGTGGCTCGCGCTCGGCAGCACGCACATCCACAAGGCCGCGCACCGGGGCTACTTCATCGTCCGCGACCTACCGGCGGGCGTGATCTTGGACCGCGGCGTCTGGGACTTCGGCGGGTCGTCGGTTTGGCTCGAAGCGCACCGCCGCCACGCGCCCCAACTCCGTGCCGTCGACGCCGCGGCCGTGGTCGCTCGCGGCGCCCCGCGAGGCGTCGGCCCGGTGCTCCTCTGGCTCGTCCCCTTGCTCCTCGCGGTTCTCCTGCACGGTATCGTCGCAGGCGAGCGAGAAAGCGGGTCTCTCGCCTTCGCCGTCAGCTCCGGTGCGTCGCCCGGCGCCATCGTGGTCGGCAAGACGCTCGCGGCGATCCTGCTGGCGTGGGCGGCCGTGGCCCTGCCGGTCGCCGTCGGCGCAGCGCTCGCTGTGGGCGGCGGACTGTCGCCCGCTGGCGCGGCCACCTGGGGGAGCAGCCTGCTGGCGGCGCTGGGTATCGTCGCGGCGCTCGTCGTCGTGGTGTCCTCGCTCGCGAAGCGGCCCCTCGGTGCGCTCGTCGCGCTGCTGCTGATCTGGTTCACGATGGCAGTCCTGTGGCCGCGCCTCGCACCCGGTCTCGTGGAGCAGGCCGCGCCGATCCCGTCGTCGCAGACCGTGCGGAGCGAGGCCGAGGTCGCCGCCGAGGGGCTCGTGACCGACTCGACGCAAGAGGCCGTCCGCACCCGACTCACGTCGGCGGGCGTGTCCGACCCGAACCCGTCGGGAGTCTCCGCGATGGCCGCCGAGGTCGACGCCGCCGAGGCGTTCGGGCAGATCTTCGCGCCGCTAGAGGCGGGCATGGCGCGACAGGTCAACCTCCTCGACATCGCCAGCTGGGCCTCGCCGCTCGCCGCCGCCGACCGTGCCGCTGACGCGGCCGTCGGCCTCGGCGACCGCGACCAGTTCGCCTTCGAGGCCCGCGCCGAAGCGATGCGAATCGGGACGCAGATGGCACTCAACGAAGGCTGGGCGCGCATCGAAGCGGGCGACCGGGGGAATGCTGGCCTCTGGCGCAGCGTCGTGGACGCCGCGGAGGCCACACCCGCGCCCGGTCCCGCTGGCGGACACGCGCACTGGGGGCTCGTCCTGTGGACAGTGCTCGCCGCTGGCGGACTTCTCTGGGCAAGCCGCACGGTGCGCACATCGACATGACCGACACGCGCTCCCATCCCATGCGAGACCATCTCTGGCTCGAAGCGGGGCTCCTGGTCCGCTCCCGTCTCTTCATGGCGCTGGCGGGCGTGGTGGTGGTCCTGGCGACGCTCGCGGGCGCGCAAGGCGGTCAGCTGGCGAGGGCGCAGGCGGACGCTATCGAGGCGGCCCGTGCCCTGGAGGCCGAAGGAGACACCGAGGCCCTCGCACGAGCCGAGCAGGTCCGCTCGGGAGAGATCGACCCGCCGTGGTGGGAGAATCCCCTCAACGTGCAGGCGTGGTCCTACGCGCTCGTCCGGCACGTGGCGCTGCCGCCAGCGGCCCTTGCAGGTGTCGCCATCGCCGACGCGGACATCCGGCCGTTTCTGTTCCGCATCAACCCGCACCCACCGGACCGCTGGGCTAGCCGCGCATCTGAGCGGACGCCCTCGGTCGCCGCCTACGGCGGGTTCGACCTGGCGGATGTCTTGCTCCTCCTCACGCCGCTCCTCGTGGTCGTCGCCGTCGCCGACGTCGTTCGTGACCGAAACGGGTCCGAGC
>JBCDLV010000078.1:0-12051 GCA_038744895.1 Bacteroidota bacterium
GACGCCGTCGGCCCGTGCCGATGTCGCGGCGACCTACGGCGGCCTCGAACTCGGCGTCGCGGCGGTCCTGGTGTGGATGCTCCGTCGGGGAGACATCCGGACGGGGCTGATCGTGGCCGCCCTCACATTCGGAGGCCTGGGAGCGGTCCGGCTGGCGCACCTCGCCGCCAGCGGCGGCTCTGCGTTCGTCTGGTTCCTGCTCGCGGCCGAGGCCGTCGGCCTCGCGCTGGCGCTGTGGGGGGCGCGTCACGCCGTCGATGGGTCTCCATGACAACTCGTGGCCTCGTCATGTGTCTCCATCGCGTCCTCCGCTCTACGTTGCCGGTCCCCGACCCCACCCGCATGATCCGCTTCTCTCTTCTCTGTCTCGTCGCCGTGGTCGCACCCGGGAGCGTGGCGCCTGCCGAGGCGCAGGCACCGCCAGCGGATACGCTCCACGCGACGCTAGACCTGCGCCAGTCCATCGCCGACGGCTGGCTCGATCCGGAGACCGAGGTCGTGGGGCTGCGTGGAGGGATCTCGCCGCTGTCGTGGCAGGTGACGACGCCAGCGGAGGACCCCGACGGCGACGGCGTGTACGCGCTGGCCGTTCCGTTCCGCGTCCTCGGTGACAGCCTGCGCGTCGAGCTCAAGATCAAGATCGACGGGCCGGGCAACCCCAACGACGGCTGGCAGGACGGGCCGAACCACACGGTGGTCGTGCGGCCGGGCGGCGCTCAGCTGGCGCTGGCGTTCGAGGATCGCTCGGAGCCGCCAGCGACGGTCCTGACGGGGCGGATCGACGTGATCGAGGGCGTCGAGGCCGAGGGGCTGCGACCGCGCGACGTGTACGTCTGGCTGCCGCCGGACTACGACGCCGATTCGTCGCGCCGATACCCGGTGCTCTACCTCCACGACGGCGGCTCGAAGTTCGGCCACGGCGGGGCCGACTGGGGCATGGACGAGGCCGCACACGCGCTCATCGAGTCCGGTCAGATCGAGCCCTTGATCCTGGTGGCCGTCGCCAACACGTCCGACCGGACCGACGAGTACACGCCGACGCGGCAGATCTGGGAGCGGACGCTCCGGCGCGTCGGGCCGCCGACCTCGGATCATCCGACGCTCGGCCCGGGCACCGGGACCTTCGACAGCGACGGCGACACGGTTCGCGTGGACGTCCTCGACGGCCAGCTGGCGGTCACGGTGCCGGGCACGTCCCAGCCCGCGGAACTCGTCCCTCAGGACGACGGACGCTACGTCCTGCCGCAAGCAGGCATCACCTTCGAGGCCATCCGCCAGCGGGACGGGTCCATCGACACGGTCCTGGCGACGAAGCCGCCCGGCGGCGGGCTCGGGGATGCCTACGGACGCCTCCTCACGGACACCGTCAAGCCGATGATCGACGACCGCTACCGGACGCGACCGGGCGCCGCCAACACGGGGCTCGGCGGCGCCTCGTTGGGCGGACTCGTCACGATGCACCTGGGCCTCACGCGACCCGACGTGTTCGGCCGCCTCCTGGTGGCCTCGCCGTCGGTGTGGTGGGACGGAAAGTGGATTCTCGGCGCCGTGGAGCGCGCAGCGCCTGACCCCGGCCAGCGCATCTGGATCGACATGGGCCTGGAAGAGGGCGACTCGATGGTTCCGGACGCACGCGCGCTCTACCAGGCGCTGCTGGACCGCGGGTGGGCCCCCGACCGCGTCACACACGTCGAGGCCGAGGGCGCCGCGCACGAGACCGCCGCCTGGGCCGCCCGGACGCCCGACATGCTTCGCTTCTTGTTCCCGCTCGGGTCTTCCCAACCGGAGTAGCCGCCAGCGGGATCAGGCCGCCTCGCGAAGGTGGTAGTCGGCCGGGTCGAACGGCTCGACGCGGCGCTGGAACGCCGGCACGGAGCCCGGCCACAGCGCCGCGTTTCGGCCGGTCGTGTCCAGGTACCACGACGCACAGCCGGTCACCCAAACGGTTCGCCCCGACATCGCGTCGATCTCATCGGACCACGCGTGCTGGGCCCGGGCCGTCGGCTCCACGCTCGCGAGGCCCCGCTGGCGCATCGCCCGAATCGCACCCACGGCGTGCTCGATCTGCGCCTCGGCTGTCAGCAGCACCGACGAGTGGCCGAGGCCGGTGTTGGGGCCCTGGATCAGGAAGAAGTTGGGGACCCCGTGGACGGTCGTGCCAACGTGGGCCACCGGGCTCTCGCCCCAGATCTCGGAGAGCCGCTGTCCGCCTCGGCCGATCACGTGCTGCGCGAAGGGGAGGTCGGTCACGTAGAAGCCCGTCGCGAGGACGATCACGTCTGCCTCGCGCTCGGAGCCATCGGCGCCGACGAGCGTGTGGCCGCGGACCTCAGACAGGGCGCCGTCCACGAGCGTCACGTTGGGCTGCTGGAGCGCTGGGTAGTAGTGGTCCGAGAGCAGGATGCGCTTGCAGCCGAGCCGGTAGTCCGGCGTGAGGCGCTCGCGGAGGTCGGGGTGCGGCACCGAGCGACGCAGGTGGCGGCGCGCGAGAACCTCTTGCACGACCCGGTTGGCCCACATGCGCCGGAGGGCGACGCCCAGCGTCTCGTGGTAGACGAAGAGGGTGCGCCGGAGCGCGCGGCGGAGGCCGGGCCGCTGGCGAAAGCGGCGGCGCGTGGCGTCTGCGAACGGAGCATCGCCGCGAGGGATGATCCACGGGGGCGTCCGCTGGTACACGGTCAGCTCGCCGACGCGGGGTTGAATGGCGGGTACGATCTGGATGGCCGAGGCTCCTGTACCTACGACCGCGACGCGGGCGCCGTCGATCTCGACGCTGTGGTCCCACCGAGCGGTGTGCATGATCTCGCCGTCGAACGACGCCAGCCCGGGGATATCGGGCAGCCTGGGCTCGGCGAGGGCTCCGGGCGCCGCGATGAGCACGTCGGCCGTGAACGGACCGCGGTCGGTGTCGATGCGCCAGCGGGCGTCGGCCTCGTCCCAGGTGCAGGTCTCGACGGTGTGCCCGAAGCGGATGTGGGGCATCACGCCGAACCGCTCGGCGACATCCTCCAGGTAGGCCCGGATCTCGGGCTGCCGCGAGTACTTGTGGGACCAGTCCGGATTGGGCGCGAACGAGAGCGCGTAGAGGTGCGACTGGACGTCACAGGCGGCACCCGGATAGGTGTTGGCCTGCCACACGCCGCCCACGGCGTCGGCCTTCTCGAAGAGGATCAGGTCGGTCTCGCCCTCCTGGAGCAGACGCACGGCCGCCCCGATCCCGCCGAACCCCGTGCCGACGATGGCGATGGCGTGGTGGCAGGCAGGCATCGGGGCAGACAGCATAGGAGTCGGTGACACCTACCCCGCCAGAGGCCCAGGGTTCGGGGGAATCGTATCCCTGGAGAAGGCGGAGGCCCTGCGCGTGGAGACGTTCTAGCCTCTGGCGCCAGAAGCCTCCGGCGGCGTGGGAGCGTCGGTCATCGGGCCAGGCTCGCGTCCAGGCTGACCAGCACCGAGTCGATCGCCACCTCGACCACCGGCAACTCCACCTCGGCGTAGTACCACGCTACCCATCGGAGCAGGCGAGCCTGAGCCATGTAGTCGGCGTCATTCCGAAGGCGGATCAGGTCTGCGGGCTCTGCGGGGAATGGGGCCCCCGGGGGACCCCAGGGACCGCCGAGACGAGGCATCCCCTCCAACATCTGGACGACCTGGTCGAACGCGGCCTGCTTCTCCTCGTCACTGTCTCGGAGCACTTCCAGAAATGAGGTCAGGCGCTCGCGAAGTGCTCGATCTCGTAGCAAGCCCAAGTCTCCCGAGGCGATCAGCGCGTCCAACGACCCCGTAATCGGATCGTACGTGTGGCTGATGAAAATCGACTCGACGTAGGCGTAGACGGAGTCCGGGGGCATGCCCGCGATCGCGTCGTCCGAGAGCGTCGCCAGCTGGTCGTACAGGGTGAGAAATCTGGCGGAGATGCCCCGGATGCGCTGGACCTCGTCCTTGTTGAACAGGAAGTCCTCACGCAGGTCTTCGAGGACGAGGCGCTCTCGGGTTCGCGCGTCGCGGTCGGACCACCATGCGTTAATGCCGACGGCCGTCAGCACGCCGAGCACGACGATGAGGTACTCGGCGCCGAACCAGCGCAGCTTGGGCCGCCAGTCCCACCGCCTCGGTGCCGAGGCGGGCGTCGGTGCGCCAGCGGGTGCCGTGGGGACGGAGGTATCGCTCATCGGTTCAGTTCGGCTTCGACGCGCTCGTGCAGGTCTTGGGCCTGCTGGGACATAGCCGCCATGATGTTGAAGCTGACCTGGTGATAGATGGCGATCTCCGAGAGCGCGTCGTACGCCTCCTGGCTGGCGTAGAACGCGGAGACATCGAGGGGAAACGGCGGAACCCACCCGTCGTCGGTGAGCCGTTTCGACTCGCTGATGGACTGTTGAAACGAGTCCGTTTCGAGGTGCACCGCGGCGACCCTGTTGGTGCCTACTGCAGGGATGTACCTAGCAATGGTGTCGTTGTACTGCTCCGCAACGCGGGCCTGGAACCCAACGAGCGTCTCGGTAGCGCCGAGATAGGCCGTGATCGCATTTCGCAGTGAGTCGTTGCGAATGAGCGTCAGGTCTCCCGTGGCCACGAGAGCCTCCGCCGCGCCGGTCGTGGGCTGGACCGATCGCCCCGTGAGTATCCGCCGAGAGTGATAGACGATGGAGTCGGCGGGGAGTGGCGTCCCGGAACCCCAGGACCCGAGCACCGCGAGCAGCGCTGGCTTCGAAACGGCCTCAGAGATCGAATCCTCGCGGGCGAACACACGGAGGCTCTCATCGAGGTCAGCGTCGAGCTGGCGGAGGTAGACCTGCTCCTGGGCGCGGTCGGTGCGGCCCTGCCACCACGCATTGATGCCGACCGCTGTGAGCACGCCCAGCACGACGATGAGGTACTCGGCGGCAAACCACCGCGCCTTGGGCCGCCAGTCCCACCGCCTCGGGGCGGGCACCGAGGCGGGCGGCAGCGGCCCCGAGGCGGGGTCGGGCGGGAACTCGCTCATCGGTCCAGCTCGGCGTCGATCAGTGTCAATCGCGATGGCCGTCCAGTTCTGGTCCTTCACGTGCTGGGCGATGCGGCGGAAGAGCATGGAGCGAGTGGGTTCGATCAGGAGGCGGTCGCGTAGCGTTCAGCCACAACACCCTGGACTTCGGTAGTACCGAGCGTGCTGGTATCCAGTGTGGCATCGAGCGCGGCGAGGCGGTCCACGTGCGCGTCCACGTCCACGCGGAGGAGTACGAGCGCGGCGACGGTCGGCACGACGGCCATCGCGGCGAACATCTGCGACGGCGTCAGCACGGCGACGAGCGGCCCCATGATGGCCGCACCTGCCACCAAGCCCAGGTTGCCAATGGCCATGTAGAGCGAGAACTGCACGCCCGCGACAGGCTTCCAGCACAGCGCCATGCACATCGCGAAGAAGGCAATCTGGGCGAGGACCTGCGCCGTGAGCCAGAGCAGCAGGTACGCCTCGACGACGAGCGCCGTCTGCCACACTGGGGCCGCCAGCGCCATCGCGACGGCCACGATCACCAGCACGAACATCGCCGCACGGACAGTCCGCGCCCGCCCGAGCCACCGCACGAGCCAGCCGCCCGCCACCATGCCGATGAGGCCGCCCACGAGCGTACCGGCAGCCTTGGCGTTCGAGAACGCCGTGTCGGTCCAGCCGAGGTGCTGCACGGCGAACACGGGTCCGTAGGCGTCGAAGAGACCCTGGTGGAGCAGGGTCGCGAAGCCCGCCACGGCTGCGAGCAGGCTGGCTGGGAGGAAGAACACGCGGCGAAGGCTCCGGCCGATCTCGCGCCAGCCGTCGAGTTGCAGCGCCTGCGCTACGGGCGAGGCCGCGCCCGGCGTCCACGGCAGGAGCCGCTCGCCGGGGCGCTCGCGCACGAGGAGCGGGAGCGCCAGGAACGCGAGCGTCGCGGCGGCAGCCACTACGAGCGTGCCCGTGAGACCGACGGCACTGAGCAGCCACGCCCCGCCTGCCGACGTGCCCGCGACGCCGAACACCTTCCCGCCCCACATTAGCCCGTTCGCGAACGGCTGCTCGTCGAGGGGCACCACGTCGATGGTGAGCGCGTCCGTCGCGATGTCCTGGAGGGCGAGGAACAGGCTACCGCCGATCATCACCGTCGTGAGCAGGCCGAGGTTGGCGAGCGGGTCGGGCACGAGCGTCATCGCCGCGTAGCCTAGGGCAGCCCCGAGCGTCCCGGCGAGAATCCACGGCCGTCGCCGTCCCATCGCGAGGACCGTGTAGCGCTCCATGAGAGGCGCGTAGAGCAGCTTGAGCGTCCACGGCAGCACGGCCGCGCTGATGAAGCCGCCGATAGCGACCGGCGAGGCGCCCTGCGCGGCTAGGTAGGCTGGGATGGCGATGATCAGCAGCCCGTACTGGACGCCCTGCGCGACGTACATCGCGGTGACGAACGTGAGACGGAGCGGGCGGCTGGCGGAGAGGGCAGGGAGCATGGTCCTGAGGGGTGAGAGGGTTGGGGCGTCCCGTTGGCGGCGTCCGCCAGCGGAGCGGGTAGCTCATCCGCCAGCAGAGCGGGTGGCTCAGGGGCGAGAGACGTGCGCCTCCAACTCGATCTCGATCAGGAGCTCGGGCAGGGCGAGCCCCTTCACTTCCAGCCAACTCCCGGTCGGGAAGTGACTCGTGTAGATCTCGGCCCGGTAGCCGGCTTCTTCGAGAAACCCGGCCATGTCGGTCGTAAACACGTTCTCGCGGACGACGTCGTCGAACGTGCAGCCGTAGTGCTCCAGGCACCGACCGAGATCGTCGTAGACGTTCCGCATCTGCTGGGCGAGGTCGCCGACGGCCGTCGGGTTCCCCTCGTCGTTCATGCTGACGGCGCCGGACACCTTGATGTCGTGGCCGATGCGGACGGCGTGCGTGTAGCCGTAGGCCTTCTCGATGTCGGGCCGGAGGTGGAAGTAGTCGGGTGTGCTCATGGGGATGCTCATCGGTTAGGAGATGGGGCGGGCTTCAGTAGTGGGTTAGCGGCTCGGCAGCAGCCGCGTGACGGCGTCGCGGAGCCGGGCCGCGTTGAAGGGCTTGGCGAGGAAGCCGTGCGCGCAGGCGGACTCCCGAGGCGGCTCGCCGCTGACGATGAGGACGGGCACGTGGCGCGTCCCGGCGTCGGCGTGGAGGGCTGTGCAGAGGGCGTAGCCGTCGAGGCCGGGCATCCGGACGTCGGCGATGACGAGGTCGAGGGAGCGGTTGTGCGTGGCATCGCGGGCCAGCGCCAGCGCCTCGGTACCGTCGGCAGCCTCCACCACGTGGGCGCTACGAAGGCCACGGCGGATGTAGGCCCGCATCTCGGAGTCGTCGTCGGCGACGAGGATGGTGGGCGTGGGGGTAGCGGGCATCGGTGCGGCGGCGATCGGGCCCAACCTGCATCGTGGCGCCCCCGCAGCCGTTGCGCCCACGACGCGGCGTGTTGCGTCTCGGGCCCATGCGTCACAAGCGCAACGGGTTGCGTCCTGCCCGCAACCGCGCGCGTCCCGCTGGCGGCGCGTCTCGGACACTGTTCCCTTCAGACAGAAGGGAGAACGCCTCCGCTCTCGCTGCGCTGACCGACCCCGACACGCGGGCGGCGCCCGCTGGCGAACGATCCCCTACGAGCGGCGCCCTACTCGGCGGCCTCCAGGTAGGCCGATGGCCGCGATCCGGTGTGAGCCAGGAACGCGTTCGAGAAGTGGGCCACGCTCTTGAACCCGACACCGTAGGCCACCTCGCTGACCGTTCCGGCGCGGGCCGCCAGTAGCTCGGCCGCTCGGTCGAGGCGGGCCGTCCGGATCAGGTCGCTAGGCGTCGCGTCGAGGAGGTCCGTCGTCTTTCGCAGGAGGTGACTCCGGCTCATTCCCACCGCCTCGGCCAGCGCGCCCACGGTGAACGTGTCGTCTGGCAGGCCGGCCCCGATCGCCGCGCGCACGGACGCCACGAACGCGTCGTCGGCCGACTCGATGGGCGGTTCGCCGACGGCTCCGTCGCCCCCCATCCCCGCGAACCGGTCGCGGAGGCGCCGCCGCAGCGCGATCAGGTTGTCGATGCGGGCCACGAGCTCACGCACGTCGAACGGCTTGGTGAGGTACTCGTCGCAGAGCTCCGCGAGCCCATCGAGGCGGTCCTCGGGCCCGGCCTTCGCCGTGAGGAGCAGGACCGGCAGGAAGTCGGTCTCAGGATCCGACCGAAGCGCGCGGCACAGGCCGAGCCCGTCGAGACGCGGCATCATTACGTCGCTCACGACGAGGTCGGGGAGCCGCTGGCGGACGCGGTCGAGCGCGTCCTCACCGTCGGCGGCCTCTACCACGCGGTACCCGGCCGATTCGAGGTGTCGACGAACGAAGGCCCGGATGTCGGCTTGGTCGTCCGCCACGAGGACGGTCGTGACATCCTCGTCGGCGGTCTCCGTTGGAGCCACCGCCAGCGGGGTCGGCTCCTCGTCGGGCTCGTGACGCGGAGCGGCGACGGCGCCCTCCCACGGCTGGTCGTCGACCTGTTCGGGAGTGAGGTGGTCGCGGCCGAGCGAGAGCGCCAGCGTGAACGCACTCCCCTCGCCGACCTCGCTCTCGACCGAGAGTGTGCCGCCGTGGAGCCGCGCCAGCTCGTAGGCCAGCGCCAGCCCGATGCCCGATCCGAGCGGCTGGCCGGCCCCGCCCTCGGCCTGGTAGAACCGGTCGAAGATGTGCGGCAGGTCGGCGGCGGCGATGCCCGGCCCGGTGTCGCGGACGACGACCTGCGCGCCGCTGTCGCGGTCGCCCACTTCGACGGCGACCGTGCCGCCACCAGGCGTGAACTTGAACGCGTTCGAGAGCAGGTTCGCGAGGACCACGCCGAGGTGCCCGGGGTCGGCCCAGACCCAGAGCGGCGCCTCCGGCGCGTCCACCTCCAGGGCGATCTGGCGGTGCGCCGCCAGCGGGACGAATGCCTCGGCCTGCGTGTGGACGAAGGCGCCGAGGTCGAGGCGCCGCGCGCGCAGCGGCGTGTGGCCTGCCTCCAGCCGCGACACGTCGAGGATCTGGTTGATGAGGTCGAGGACCCGTCCAGCCGATCGCCGCGCCAGCCCGATGGGCTCGGTGGCCTCCTCGGGCACCGGCCCGTACTCACCAGCGAGCACGTCGTCGAGCGGGCCGAGCGTGAGCGTGAGCGGCGTCCTGAACTCGTGGCTGACATTCGCGAAGAACTGGCTCTTGGCTCGGTCGAGGTCGCGGAGCGTCTCGGCCTCCAGGCGCTCCATCTCGAGCCGGTGCCGGAGCTCCGTCCGCCGCTGGCGGTCCCGGACGACGGCCGCCGCCAGCGCGCCGAGGGCGAGGGCGTACAGCGCATAAGCCCACCACGTCTGCCACCACGGCGGCAGGACGGTCAGGGCGATCGCCGTCTCCTCGCTCCACTCGCCGTGCCGGCCGGCAGCCCGGACGCGGAACGTGTAGCGACCGATGTCGAGGTTCGTGAACGTAGCCTCGCGCTGGGCCCCGAGGTCCCGCCACGCCGGGTCGAAGCCGTCGAGGCGGACGGCGTAGCGGTGGGTGCCTGGAGCACGAAAGTCGAGCGCTGCGAATCCAAAGGTGACGACGCGGCTCCCTGGGCGCATACGGATTGGGTCTGCCGTCGCGAGCGCCCGGTCCGGCAGAGCCCGCTCAACCCCAGTGCGCACAGCTTCGCCGTCGACCCGGATGCCCGTTAGGACAGGCGTCGGCAGCGGTCGTTCCGCTCCCAGCGTGGCCGGGTCGACGACCCTGTATCCGCGAGGCGTACCGACGTACATCCGCTCCGAGCGCAGGCTTCGATACAGAGCCTGTCCTCCACCGAGCCCGTCCGCCGGTCCGTACGAGACGAACCGGCCCGTGGCCGGATCGCGGATGGAGAGGCCGGCGACGGTCAGCACCCACAGCCGACCGAGGCGGTCGATCGCGAGGTCGGTCACGTCGGTGTTGGGGAGGCCGTCGGACCGATGAATCCGCGAGATCTCGGGGCCCTCCCCCTCCAGCCGGTATAGCCCGTCCCCCGTCCCGACCCAGACGGCCCCCGAAGCCGTCCTTGCTAGCCCGGTGATCTCTGGCCTCGAATTGAACCGCTCCTCCTCCGGATCGAGTGGAACCCGCGCCCACGCCCGCGCCTCCGGGTCGAGCCGGAAGAGCCCCTCGTAGGTCCCCACCCACACGTCGCCTTCAGGGTCGAGGAGGAGCTCGCGTGCGTCGATCGACACCCGTTCGAACCGGGAGGACAGCGGGTAGCGATCCGTCCGCATCGTCGCCGCGTCGATTGCGAGTACGCCCGTGCCTCCCCCCCACACGTCCCCGTTCGCCTCGGCGAGCGGAAAGATGACCCCGATTCCAGCCTCGTCCTCCGGGGCAAGAAATCGCTCGAACGGCCTGCCTCCCGGCTCGCCGCGGTACAGCCCGGCGTAGGTACTGGCCCAGACGGCGCCGCCAGCATCGACGGCCACGTCGAACACGCGCTCGCTCCCGAGGGTGCTCGGCGCGGACGGGTCGACAACGACGTGCGAGAAGGAGCCCGCCGCGGGGTCTCGCCGGTTGAGACCTCCCCCGCTCGTCCCGACCCAGACGACACCATCCGGGCCTTCCGCGAACGCCGTCACGTCGTTGGAGCTCAGGCTCGTAGCGTCGCCGGGGCGGACGGCCTCCCGTGCGACGACTTGAGAGAGAGGGTACCGCCGGGCGAGCCCACCATAGGTACCCACCCAGAGGACCCCGTCCCGGGTCACGAGCAGATTGAGCACGTTGTCGTCCCGGATGCTCTGAGGGTCGGACGGGTCGAACGTGAATCGGTCGAAGGCGTCCGTCCGAGAGTCGTATCGGTGGAGGCCCGCCCCGTTCGTCCCGGCCCAGATGGCGCCGTCGTGATCCTCCACGAGCGACAAGACCCACGGATTGCCGATCGCGCCCGGCCGTTCGGGATCGCTCGGGTAGTGTGCCATCTCCTGACTCTGAGGGTCGAAGCGGAACAGGCCCTCGGAGCGGGTCCCCGCCCAGACCTGTCCTGCGCGGTCCCGATGGAGTGCCGTGACGGTCGGGAGCAGCGGGGAGGCCGAGTCGGCGGGATCTCGGAGGATGTGCGTGAAGGTGTCGGTCGCGGGGTCGTAGTGGCTCAGCCCGGAGGACCCACCGGTCCAGAGCGCCCCGTCGTCGCCCGTGGCAAGCACGTGAACGATGGAGGGCGCGGGGTGGGTCGCATCAGGCCCCGACCGGATTCGCGTGACCGTGCCAGACTCAGGGTCGATTCGGTTCAGACCGCCGTCCCACGTTCCGGCCCAGACGGTCCCGTCGTCCGTGACCAACACAGCTCGGACGACAGCGGAGCCGAGGGTCGCGGGGTCCTCTGGATCGTGCCGGAAGTGCGTGAAGGTCTCCGTCGCGGGATCGAACCGGTCGAGCCCGCCGTTCGTCCCGACCCACAGCGACCCGTCTGGCCCCTCGTAGAGGCTGTTGACGTAGTTGTGGGCGAGGCTCGTCGAGTCGGTCGGGTCGTGGAGGTGGGTGACGAACGACGCGCCGTCGAATCGACTGAGACCTCCGAAGGTGCCCACCCACAGAAAGCCTCTACGGTCCTGATGGAACACGTTGACTTCGTTCGAGACCAAGCCGTCGGCGATCGTGAGCGTCTCGAACCGGGGCGCGAGGCGTGAGGCCTCGGCGGTGCGTTCCGCACGGGCGGGCCCGGACGTGGCCTCGGCGGCTTGGGCGGCGGTCCCGCTGGCGGTCGGATCGTCGCCAGGCGCCCCGCACCCGCCGGCCGCGACCGCCAGCAGGGCCGCGAGGGGCCAGCGAAGCTGGGTCCGGCGGGCACGCATTCTTTGTGTTGACAACCGTTTGGCCGCCATGATACAGTGGTCACCGGTTTCGCAGCCTCACTGACTCAGCTCCAAGACGAGCGCCTCGCGCGCCCCGACCGCCAGCGGCTGGCGGAGGCTGTAGGCGGCGCCCGTCACCACGTCCGTCCCGGTCGTGTGGTCCAGGATCCGCTCCTGGAAGCGGGCCAGGTCCAGCTGGCGGTCCTCGCCAGACGTGTTGAGCACGACCATCACCGTGCCGCCCTCCGCC
>JBCDLV010000079.1:0-12008 GCA_038744895.1 Bacteroidota bacterium
CACTACGACGGGCCGACGGACATCGTCGCCTTTCGGTTCGCCTGTTGCGACACGTACTACCCGTGCCACCGATGCCACGACGAGGCGACCGACCATGCCGCGCGCGTCTGGCCTCGGGATCGGTTCGATGAGCCCTCGGTGGTGTGTGGCGCCTGCGGCTCGACGTTGACCGCGCCGGAGTACCTGGCGTCGGGCCATGTGTGTCCCGCCTGTGGCACCGCCTTCAACCCTGGATGCGCCTCTCACCGGCATCTCTACATGGAATCGTAGATCGTGCGTCAGGCGAGGTCCGTCAGGTGCAGCAGAAACGTCCTGAGTCTCCCGGCCACCTGGAGCCGAGGACGGCCGATCCCGTTGAGAACACCCCGGCCGTACGTCCATGCGCATCTGCTTCATCTCGCGCCGCTTCTTTCCGACCATCTCCGGCATGAGCGTGTACGCGCTCAACCTGCTCCGCCAGCTGGTGGCGCAGGGACACGACGTGGTCATGGTGAGCCAGCACTACGGCGGGGAGGCCGCGACCGTCTACGGGGATGGCCCGCCGATGCCGGTCGAGGGCGTCGAGATCATCGGGCTGGAGTCCGTCGGCGAGCAGACCACGGGCGACTTCGAATCCGACATCGAGGAGATCGTGTCGGTGGTCGAGCGCAAGCACGCCGAGGCGCCGTTCGACGTGATCCACGCGCAGTACTGCTACCCGACAGGCCTGGCTGCGCTGGAGGCGAGCCGCCGAACCGGTGTCCCCAACGCCGTCAGCATCCAGGGCGGCGACGGCCACTGGGTGGGCGAGTGCTGCGGGACGCACCGCAACGCCATGCTGGCGGTCCTCGGCCACGCCGGCGCGCTGCTGATCGGAAGCGAGAGCTTCGCGCGCGAGGTCCACGAGCGGCTCGGCACCCCGATGGAGCGATTCACCATCGTGCCCGGCGCCGTCAACGTGCAGCGGTTCCACCCGCTGGCGGGCCGGGAGCCCGGCGACCTCTCGGATCCGGCCACGCCCACCCTGCTCTACCACGGACGCGTCGACCGCCGAAAGGGTGTGCTCGACCTGCTGGACGCCGTCGCGTTGCTGCGCCAGCGGGGCCGCGCGGGGCGCCTCGTCGTCTCCGGCATCGGCCCGGACGTGGACGCGACGCGCGAGCGTGTGGCCGAGCTCAACCTTCAGGAGCGCGTCGACGTGCTCGGCATCGCCAGCTACGAGGCCGCGCCCACGCGCTACCACCAGGGCGACGTGTTCGTCAGCCCGACCTACATGGAGGGGTTCTCGAACACGATCCTGGAGGCCATGGCGAGCGGGCTGCCCATTCTGTCGTGCGAAGTCGTCGGCGTGGTCGACTGCCTCAAGGACGACCGCGACGCGCTTCTCGTCGAGCCCGAGGCGCCGGACCAGCTGGCGGATGCCGTCGAGCGGCTGCTGGACGACCGTGCGCTCCGTCGCCGCCTGGCCGCGACAGCGCTCGACGAGGCGCACACGCTCTACTCGTGGGAGGCCCGCGGCCGGCAGATCGCAGGCATCTACCGCCAGCTGGCGGGAACCACGCCGGACGACGGGTGGACGTACGACGCCTCCGACCCCGACGACTGCATCTACCGCGTGACGCCGCAGCTTCTCTGAGGTTCAGCGTTCGAGGTTCAGGGTTCGCAAGGACCCCATCTATCCATGCGAACCCCGAACCCTGCACCTCTCGCCCCCCCGAGTGACCGTCCTCGCCATCAGCCCACATCTCGACGACGCCGCGTTCTCCGCTGGCGGGACGCTGGCGGCGCTCTCCGCCAGCGGGGCTGCCGTCACGGTAGCGACCGTCTTCACCGCGACCGTTCCAAGTCCCACCGGGTTCGCGCTGGCGTGCCAGACCGACAAGGGAATCGCCCCGGAGGCCGACTACATGGCGCTTCGTCGAGAGGAGGATGCCGCCGCGTGTGAAGCGCTCGGCGCCGAGGCCGTCTGGCTCGGTCTCCCCGAGGCTCCGCACCGAGGCTACCACACCGCTGGCGCGCTGTTCTCAGACATCCACACGGGCGACGAGCGCACGTGGCGCGACGTGCTCGTCGCTCTCCGTGCGCTCGTCGAGGCCCGCCGTCCTGACGTGGTGCTCTCGTGCCAAGGCCTCGGAGGCCACGTCGACCACCGCCACGTGGTCCGCGCCGTCGCCGCCCTAGCGGACGCGACCGGCTGCCCCGTCGCCTGGTGGCGAGACACGCCGTACGCCATGCGCCAGCCGGATGCGGCACCCGCCGGTGACCTCCCTGCCGGCCTGCTCCCGCTGGCGATCCTGCTCGTCGAGGCGCACCTCGCTGCCAAGCTCGATGCCTGCGCCGCGTATGCCACCCAGCTCCCCTACCAGTTCGCCCGCGACGCCGACGGCGACCCTGCGGACCTCGTGCGCCAGCGGATGGCCGCGTTCGCACGCGAGGAGGGACGGCGGAACCAGCTGGCGGCGGCGGAGACCTTCGCCGCCGACCCGGACGCCTGCCAGCGGGTCCGCGCCCTGCTCTCGCAGGACGCGCCTGGGCGCCCGGTCGGATAGCGCCCGTAACGACCGGCCTCGGACGCTCCGCTAGGAGGCTGGCGTCGCTGGCGACGCCAGCTGGGGCACGCCTTCGACGTGGAAGGTGTGGTTGCCCTTCTCCGAGATCTTGGTGAGCGTCTCCAGGTACTGGAGGAACAGGACCGTCTGGTCGCCGGCCAGCATCGAGGAGGCGTTCTTGAGCGCCCGCGCCGCTGCGACCGTCGTCCGCGCGTTCTCCAGGTCGGACTGCGCACGGATCTTGGCCTCCAGGCGACGTGCGAACAGGGACTGGATGGCCTTGGGGAACGTGACGTCGCGAAGGAGGAGGCCGAGGATGCGAAGGCCGAGGCTGGCGGCTTGCTCGTCGAGTTCGGGGGTCCGCAGCTCGTTCACAACCGCCCGGTGCTCGGTGATCTGCTCGCTCGTGAGCGTCGCGACGCGGTCCTTGACGGATGCCTGGACGTAGGCGTGCAGCAGTTCGTGGAGCTGCTGGATCGGCGTCTGCGCGCCGGCACCATACCCTGGATAGCTACCCCCACCGTAGGCCTCCGCTGGCGACTGCGAGAGCGCGACCTGGCCGAACGCGCGCTCGGCATCTGCGACCTCGTAGCGGACGGTGTACGAGAACCGAAAAGCGATTCCGTCCTGCGTCAGCGCCTCCTGGCTGTACACCGGGAACGCCAGCGGGGCCGTCGGCAGGGCGTAGACACGTGTGCGCCGGCCGGGGTCGAACACACGGTAGATGCCGGGCTCCAGGTCGCGGACGCGCTGGTTGTTTCGGTACATCACGCCCATCTGCGTGGGTGTGATCTCGAAGCGCTTGAAGAGAAGTCCCATGAGACGTCGGAGGCCGGAGATCTGGGGAGGGACGCCGGCCGCGCCGGGAGGCTTCGCCGAGGCAGGCCTCGCAAGGGTCGCGGCCGGGTGTGCCGAAGCACCGTCCCGCCCCGTGGATAGATCAGGGGGTAAGCCTGAGGTGGTTCACAGCCACGTGAGTGAGGAGTCGAACCCCGGACGTGCACCCGCATGGGCCCGCACGTTATGCACGTCCTCCAGTGCGCGGGTGACGGTTGCCTGCAAGGTCGCAGCGCCCACCGGGGCACGCAACCGATATCGCCAACGGCACGCCCGCTGGCGCCAGCGGCTAGGTCCGTCCGTCTGGCAGATCCTCTATGAGGGCGACCATGACATCGTGTGCCTCTCGGAGGCGAGGCGCGTTGGCGGAGACGCGTTCGTAGATCTCGGCGGCTAGGTCCTCTCGGTAGACATGCGAGGACAGGTTGCGGTCGTCGAGCATGTCGAGCCACGCGGCTTCGTCCTCCAGCCATCCGACGCCGAACGCAGCACGCAAGACAGCCTTCGGGGTCCTCGCCTCGATGCCCTCGGTCGCGAGCGCGTCCTTGAGAGCTTTCCACGCAAGCTCAAAGGTGAACTCGAACCGCTGAAGCGTCCCATCGACCGCCAGCGGGTTGTCGAGAGGAATCGCCAGCGCCTCATCGAGGCGACCGAGTACCCGGCCCAAGTCATCCAGTCGCTGTCGGAGGCGCTCAGACATCGACACCCTCTGTATGTATCCGCTGGCGCAGCCGGTCCGGCGCATCACTCAGGCGCACGAGGTCGACGTGGTACAGCGTGCGGGCATCGGCGGCGTCGAGGCGGAGGCGCGTCCACTCGGTGCGGCTGAGGGTGGGCGCATCCAGTGCGAGGTCCACGTCGGACCGCGCGCGGTGGTCTCCTCGCGCTCTCGACCCGAACAAGATGACGCGCTGCACACCAGGGACCGCCGCCAGCTGGTCGACGAGCGGCCGCACGGTGTCGGGGATGGCGTCGGGTGCCATGCGTCTCTGGGAAGCCGCCAGCGGCTAGAACGGCGCGTCGGTGGCCGGCGGCGGCAGCGGGGGCGGACCGCTGTCGGTAAAGCCATCGCCGCCCGCTGGCGGAAGGCTCCCGGACGGCGGGTAGTCCTCGTAGCCGCCCGTCGAGTCGCCGACGACGTAACTCGTGAGGTTCTCGAAGCGGGCGTACTGGTTCACGAACGCCACCTTGACGTCTCCGATGGGCCCGTTGCGCTGTTTGCCGATCAAGAGCTCGCCGAGGCCCTCCGTCGAGTTGCCGTTCTCGTCGACGGTGATGCCGTACCGCTCGGCGCGGTAGATGAACATCACCACGTCGGCATCCTGCTCGATCGATCCGGACTCGCGGAGGTCGGAGAGCTGCGGACGCTTGTCGCCACCGCGCGTCTCGACGGCCCGCGACAGCTGAGACAACGCGATCACGGGCACGTCGAGCTCCTTGGCCAGCCCTTTCAGCGACCGTGAGATCTGGGCGATCTCCTGCTCGCGGTTGCCGCCCTTAGACTGGGTGGTGCCGTGCATCAGCTGGAGGTAGTCCACGATGACGAGGCCGATGCCGTGCTCGGCCTTGAGGCGCCGGCACTTCGCGCGCAACTCCAGGATGCCGAGGCCGGGCGTGTCGTCGATGAAGATGTTGGCCGCTGAGAGCCTGCCCGCGGCACGCGCCAGCTTGGGCCAGTCGTCGTCATGGAGGCGGCCCGTGCGGGCGCGCTGGGCGTCAACGCGGGCCTCACTGGTCAGCAGGCGCTGCGCCAGCTGCTGCGCGCTCATCTCCAACGAGAAGTAGGCCACGCCAGCGGGCTTCTCGGGGTGGAGCGCCGCGTTGCGCGTGACCGCCAGAGACAGGGCAGTGTTATGCGTCACGGTCCCGTCCTCCAGGAGGAACCGCCGGTTTCCGTCGATCTCGAACCCGTAGTAGTCGTCCACGCCGTCAGCCTCCAGGGTGAGGCCCGAGACGGTCCAGTCGCGGAAGTCGCTCCACGCCGACGAGGTCTTGCGCGCTACGCGGGTAGGCACGTCGGCGAGATCGCCGTTGAACCGAACCCTCCACACGATCCCCTCGAATCCCGTCTGGCTCCGAGCGGTCTTCGCGCGGATGGAGGTCCGGTAGCCGAGGGTATCGCAGAGCCGCTTGATCTGCTGCGCCAGCCGGCGGTCTTTCTGCGTGATCTCGACGGTTCCTCCATGGCCAGCATTCCGGTGGCCGTCGCTGTCGACGAGGCCCGCGAGCAACGCCAACCGCTGGCGCCGACTGCTGGCGAGGTACTCGTGCGGGATGTGCTTGTCACCGAGCACACCCATCTCACGCAGGATCGCCTGCACCGAATGGGTTCTGTAGGCTCCACCTCGGCCACCCGTCACGGTGTACCCGGGGCACCGGTCCATGTCCGTCACCGTCACCGCCTCTCCTCGCGCATCGGCCAGCTCGTGGAGGTAGCCGACGACCTCTTCGTCCTGCGTGTAGATGCGTGAGCTATCGCTCTTCCCATCGCCAAGCCACAGGCCGACGAAGTATGGATCGAGCGGGAGATCTCGCTCGGGGAAGTCGACAGCCACCTTGTACCCCTTGTGGTCGTTGCGCCACTTTGGAGAACGATCTAGGTAGTCCCGGACCTCAATGTCGGTTACGGATCCGCGTGGCTCACGGCCGCCGCGGCGGCTCTTCTTGACCGAGAGGATATGGCTGGCGTTGACGCGGTAGTCGATGCCGTACGTCTGCCGAACCCAGTACATCTCTTCCTGACCGCGGGCGAGAGACAGCACACGACGAGGTGTGCTGTCGTCTCCCATGAGGAGGTCGCCGACGCGGATGTCCTCGACCGCCTTCAGCGTCCCGTCGTGCATCATGACGCGCGTTCCCTTCCCAAGGCACTTCCCCATGGAGGGCCTGGCCGCGATGATGATCATGTCGGACGGCTGCCACCCGCCGGTCATGGCATCGAGGGCGGTGAAGCCCGACGGGACGCCCGTGATGCCTCCCTCCCGGCCATGGATCGACTCCAGGTGCTGCATCGTCGCGTGCACCACCGAGTTCATGTCCACGGCCCCCTTGCGGAGTTGGGACTCCGAGATCTGGAAGATCTCGCGCTCGGCGTTGTCGAGCAGGTCGAACGCGTCCGTGGTCGGGTCGAACGCCTGGCCCACGACGCCCGTCATGGTCGTGATGAGCTTCCGCAGCAGGCTCTTCTCCGCGATGATCCGGGCGTGGTACTCGACGTTGGCGGCGCTGGCGACGCGCGTCGTCAGCTCGGTGAGGTAGTAGCCGCCGATGCCGTCGTAGTCGCCGCGCCGCTTGAGCTCCTCCGTGAGCGTGATAAGGTCGACCGGGTTGCCACGCTCGAACAGCGCTTCGACCGCCTCGAAGATGCGCTGGTGGCGCGGCTCGTAGAACGCATCCGCCGGAAGGATCTCGATGGCCTTCGGGATGGCCTCGCGCTCGATGAGCATGGCGCCGAGAACCGACTGCTCGACATCGGTCGCCTGAGGTGGCATCCGGCCCGCCTGCTGCTGCATCGGCAGCACGTTGAGCGGACGCCGCTTGCCGCCTGCCATCTTCTCGATGGGCACGCCGGGGGTGTCTTCGTCGATGCGAAGCGGGCGCTGGGCGAAGTCGTCGGGGTCGGCCATGGGCGGGTGAGTGGGAGGGGGCCAGCGGCCAGTGGGTGGGGCGCGCCACTGGCAATTCCCTACTGGCTATTGCCCTCCGTAATCTGGTCGTAGCGGGTCCGGAGGAGCTTGACATCCTCCCAGGTGGGCCGCTTCCACTGCGGGTTGCGGAGGAGCGCTGCCGGATGATAGGTTACCATCAGCGGCAATCCGTAGAAGTCGTTGAACTTGCCCCGCAGGCTGGCGAGGCTGGACGAGCGACCGAGGAGCCCGTTGCCCGCGCTCTTGCCCACCGCGAGGATCATCTTCGGGCGGACGAGCGCGATCTGCTTGTACAAAATCGGAATGTGGGCCTCGACCTCTGCGGGGAGCGGATCCCGGTTGTTGGGCGGGCGGCTCTTGAGGATGTTGGTGATGTAGACCTCTTCACGCTGGAAGAGCACCGCCTCCAAGATCTTGTTGAGGAGCTGGCCCGCGCGACCCACGAACGGCTCGCCGGTCCGGTCCTCGTCCGCGCCGGGTGCCTCGCCGACGACCATGAGATCAGCCTCCGGGTCACCGGTGCCGAGCACGGGATTGATCCGGTCCCGGTCGATGGGGACGAGTTCGTTGGCTGCGAGCCAGTCGCGCACAGCATCGAGTGATACCAGGTCGTGGAGCGCATGGCCGTCCGGGATGAGCGACTCGACGCGTTCGTAGGGCGAGAGCGTCTCGTCCTGGCTGGGGTCGGGGAGGGCTCCGAAGAGATCGGGCACGGGGGTATCGGTGGATTCGCTCTCGTCTACGGACTCTAGCGCGGAGGGCTCCGGCGCCGTGGGCTCCGCGTCTCCGCTCGCGGCCGTCGCCAGCAGGGCCGACTCCGCTGGCGGAGCAGGGTCGAGGTAGCGCGTCGGCCCGACGATGTCGCGCTGAACCGCCAGGAGCGCGCGCGCCTCGCGGAGGAGGGCGCCGAGGGAATCGTCGGCCACAGGGTCCGGGGGAGAGATCCAAGGTAGAGGGCACGCCGGAGCGCCCGCAACGCCGGTGTGCACAACGTGGACAACCCTGTGGACAACCTCCGCTGGCGTGAAGGGCCGGCGGAGAGGCTCACGCATCGCATGAGGGCCTACGCCCCGCCACCGATCGCACCCTCGGCCACCGGAGCGATCCTCTCGACCCATGCCGCATACGCCGTCCCGTCTGGGTGGAGGCCGTCGTCCACGACCAGCTCCCCCTGCGTCCGGGAGAGCGCGGCGAGATCGACCCACGCGACGCCAGCGGACTCCGCCACCTGGCGCGCGGCTGTATTGAACACGTCGACCTCTGCCGCGACCCGCTGGCGGTGTGGCGCGGGCGCATCCTCCGACGGGGGACGGCCGGCGAAGGGCGTCACGCTCCAGTCCGGGAACGAGACCGCGACGACGCGCGACGGGTCGCCGCCCGCGAACCCGACGGACCGATCCAGCAGCGCACGGTACTCGGACCGATACGCGCCGAGCGGATAGCCCCGGTACTGGTTGTTGACGCCGATCAGAAGAGTCACGAGATCGTACGGACCGGCCGGGTCGGCGGCGTCGATCCCAGCGTCGAGTTCGTCGGTGGTCCAGCCCGTCACGGCGACGATCTCCGGATCCGCCACCTCAATCCCCCGCTGGCGAAGGGCGCGCGCCAGCTGGCTCGGCCACCGGTCCTCCGGGGCGACGCCCTCGCCGATCGTGTACGAGTCGCCGAGGGACAGGACCCTCACGACGTGACCGCGTCGAGGATAGCCTCAGCGACGTCGGCCTTGGAGGCCGTAGGAATCTCGATGCGCTGGCCACCTGCGCCGAGAAGCGTGACGCGGTTGGTCGCGCTGCCCATGCCGGCGCCGGCTTCGCCCTGGATGTTGAGGGCGATCCAGTCGAGGTTCTTGCGCGCCAGCTTCTCGCGGGCGTGCGTCTCGCCATCCTGGGTCTCCAGCGCGAAGCCCACGAGCGTCTGACCGTCCCGCTTGCGGTCGCCGAGGGCGCCCAGCACGTCGGGCGTCCGCCGCAAATGCAGCGTCAGGTCGTCGTCGGACTTCTTGAGCTTGTGCCCAGACACCTCGGCCGGAGCGTAGTCGCTGACGGCCGCCGTCGCGATCACGAGGTCCGGGTCGGGATCCAGGGCGGCCGCCAGCAGGTCGTCGGCGGTGACGATGTCGACGCGGTCGACGCCGGGCGGCGTGTCGAGGGCCACCGGGCCCGCTAGCAGGGTCACGCGGGCGCCTCGGCGGGCGGCGGCGGCGGCAAGGGCGAAGCCCATCTGCCCTGTCGAGCCGTTGGAGAGGAAGCGGACCGGGTCAATGGCCTCGCGCGTCGGGCCCGCCGTGACGAGGACGTGGCGGCCAGCGAGAGACTGGGGACCGAGGACCGAGGACGCCTGCGCGGCCTCCGCGTGCGTTCTGTCCTTCGTCTCCGGTGCCCCGTCCTCATGCAGCCACGCGCCGATCTGCTCGACCAACGCCTCCGGCTCGGGCAGGCGGCCGTCGCCGACGAGGCCCGACGCCAGCTCGCCGTGGGCAGGCGCGACCACCGTCACGCCGTCGGCTTCCAGCTGGCGGACGTTGCGCTGAGTGGCCCGGTGGCCCCACATGTCGTGGTCCATCGCAGGCGACACCAGGACCGGACAGCGCGCCGAGAGCACGATGGCCGCCAGCATGGAGTCGCAGAAGCCGCCTGCGAGCGTCGCGAGCGTCTGCGCCGTGCACGGCGCGACGACGATGCCGTCGGCCCACAGGCCGAGATCGACGTGCTTGGTCCAGGCGTCCTGGGCGTCTCCAGCCTCGGGGAACAGCTCCGAGAGAACCGGCCGGCCGGCTAGCGTGGCAATCGTCAGCGGCGGGATGAAGCGTGCCGCCGCGGCCGTCATGACCGGCTGGACCTCGGCGCCCGCCTTGACGAGGCGCCGCGTCAGGTCTGCGGCCTTGTAGGCCGCGATGCTCCCCGTGATACCGAGGACGATCCGCTTGCCGTCGAGCGACACGAGCGTCTACTCGCCCTCGATCTCGCCAGCGGTCGGGTTGCGGAAGTAGAGCTCGCCGTCCTTGATCTCCTCGATAGCGGCGCGCGTCGGCTTCGGCTGGCGCTCGTACTCGAGCGAAATGCGGAGCTGGTCCTCGTTGGAGCGGAGCTCCTCGGCCGGGTCGAGCGAGAGGTCCTCGAAGTAGCTCAAGCGCTGGTCCAGCTCGGCCTTGGTCTTGGCCGAGAGCTGGCGCGCGCGCTTGGAAAGCACCGCGACGGTCTCGTAGAGGTTGCCGGTCTCCTCGGCGAGCTTGGTCGTGTCGAGCGTCTGGATCGCCATGTGTCGGGGGTTCGGGTGCGGTCTAGCGCGGCATCATACGCGCGCGGCAGGCTCCTGATCGGGAAGAACGAGGGAAAGGAGCGCCCGCGGGCTGTCAGGCGCGCGCATCCAGGAAGTCGGTGACGGCGGCGATGGTTTCCGACATGGCGGTCTCCAGGTCGTCGTTGACCACCACGACATCGAAACCCGCCGCGTAGGTCATCTCCATCTCGGCCCGCTCCAGACGCGTCCGGATCTGCGCCTCCGTCTCGGTTCCTCGCCCGTGGAGGCGGTCGGCCAGGGCGTCCAGGCTGGGCGGCGCAATGAACAGCGTCAGCGCGTCGTCGCCGTAGAGGTGCTTCACGTTGACGGCGCCCTTGACGTCGATGTCCAGCACGACGGCGCGGACGCCAGCGGACCGTGCGGTCTCTTCGACGGCCTGCCGTTGCGTGCCGTAGAGGCGTCCGGGGTAGACCTCTTCGTACTCCAGGAAGTCTCCGTCGGCGACTCGCTGGCGGAAGACCTCCTCGGACAGAAACACGTAGTCGACGCCGTCGCGTTCGGTGGGCCGCGGCGCGCGCGTCGTGGCGCTCACCGAGAACTGTAGGCCGGGGACCTCCGCCATAAGGCGCCGGGCGATCGTGGTCTTTCCGGCACCGCTCGGCGCCGTGAGCACGAGGAGGGTCATGGCCAGGTGAGGGTGACGACGGAGGAAAGACGCAGAGAGAGCGGCGGCAGTCAGCGGCTATGCCAGGCGACCGCCGACGTGGCGCCAGCGGGCGTAGCACAGGGCCCAGAGCGCCAGCGGGCATCGGCCGTCCGGGTATGCGACCGAGGCCACAAGGTGATGCCACGACACGCCTACGACCCGTGGACATTTGCCCAGATCGCCCGCTGGCGGGCTTCACCCGCCGCGTGACTGGTGCTTAGGCAACGTTCTGGACCTGCTCGCGGATCTTCTCGACCTCCTCTTTCATCGAGACCGCCAGCCGGGTGAGCACGGCGTCGTTGGCTTTCGAGCCGATCGTGTTGACCTCGCGGCCAATCTCCTGGGCCAGGAAGTTGAGCCGCCGGCCCACAGGCTCGTCGGCGTCGAGCGCATCTCTGAACTGACCCAAATGGCTTCGCAAGCGGACCGTCTCCTCGGTCACGTCCAGCTTGTCCGCCAGCAGGACCGCCTCGGCTTCCAGCCGGCCCGGGTCCAAGGCGACCTCGCCGGCGAGCTCCGCCAGCCGGTCCAGGAGCCGCTGGCGCGCCTCAGCGAGGCGAACCGGTGCTCGCTCGTCGACCTGGGCGGTGGTCGCCTCGATGGCATCGGCGCGGGCGGCGAGGTCGTCGCGGAGGGCCGCGCCTTCGGCCGCGCGCATGGCATCGAGACGGTCGAGCGCTTCCGCCAGAGCCGCACGCACAGCCGCCCAGGCGGCCTCGGCATCCGCAGGGTCCGGGGGCGCGGCCACCAGCACGTCGCCGCGCATAAGCACGTCCGCCAGCCGGACGGCCGACGCGTCGAGGCCGGCGGCGACGGCGGCCTCTCGGAGCAGGGCACCCGCCGCCGCTGCCGCCTCGGGATCGACCCGCTGGCGCGCGCCAGCGGTGCCCGACGACGCGCTGATGTGGACGGTCGCGTTGCCGCGCCCGATGGCCTCTTTGACGGTCCCCTGGATGGCCGTCTCGTGCTCTGCCAACTCGCCGAGGCCACGCACGGTGGCTTCGGCGTAGCGGCCGTTGACGGTGCGGATCTCGACGGTCGCCTCGGCAC